>NZ_SJPU01000002.1:2561881-2642176 GCF_007860105.1 Allorhodopirellula heiligendammensis | reverse complement strand
GGCAGTGTTGCCTCGTGCCCCGCAGGGCTGGCGCTGGTTGCCGCTGCTCGGGCGTCGGACGATGCCCCGCAGGGCACACTTGGCTTTGCATCCATACTCGGCTTCAGCACGGCTTCATCTCGTAACGAGGTAATTATCGCCGGTTGGCGAGGAAGGCACCCGGCGATAAGTAGCTTGTGGGGGTGTTATCGCCGGTTGGACCTTCGGTTCCCTCGGTGACACGGAAAGTGTTATCGCCGGTTCGAGGGAATGTTATCGCCGGTTGGCGTCTGTCGAGTATGAGGGGCCTGGATTCTTGGGTCAAGCAAAATTTTGCACAAATTTTGCCGCCAAAGCATTGACCTGTTTTGAGGACACGCGAAGAATCGGCTCGGTAACGCTGCGGCGATGCGGTACGGCGGGGAGGGAGGACTCCACTCCTGGGAAACGCCAACGGGTCGCATTGAAATGGCCGTGGAAGAGGGCGGCGGTCTTCGCTGGGAGGCTGCGGGAAACTGGGACGGAATCTGTTGCGTACGATCGACTTGGCGAGTTTCTCGTCGCCGAGTCGGGTGATTGCAAAGGACGATGTCATGGCTGGCTCTAGTCAGGCCGAAACGAGGTGGCCTCAAGACAATTGGCACGAGCAGCGTGATAAGTGGGCGAAGATTTGGTTCGAGAAGCTCAGTCGCTTCCATGGTCGCAAGCCCCAGGCGACCTGGGAATTCACAGCCGACGATGTGATCGCGTTCCTCCGCGACCGCCTGCGCCGCAAGACGCCCGCTTGGAAACGTCTCAAAATCATTCAGTCGCTGATTTGCTATCGCCGTTACGTCCAGGCCGCTCCGTTTGATGACCTGACGTTCATTCGGACGAAACTCGAAGATCTTGCACTCGCGGAGAAGGTCAAAGAAGAACGGCTCAGAGAGTCAGGTGACGTCACGGCCGAGGAGATCGAAGACGTTGTTGGTCATATTGATCCGAGTGAGCCGGACGTGATCCAGAACCTGCGTCGTGCCATACGGGGGCGGCAGGACACGCTCGAGACCGAACGAGCGTATGTGTCGAATGTGAAGGCGTTCATGCAAGATCGAGGGCTCAAGTGCCAAGCGGATTTTGCTGAGATGCACGCGACCGATGTGGAGGCCCATTTGACGGATCTCGCAGTGGATGGGAATGTTGCCCCATCGACTCAGAATCGAGCTTTCTACGCGCTCTTGTACGTGTTTCAACATGTGTTGAAACGCGAAATGGGCGAAGTGCAGGCGATTCGCTCGAGCAAGGGGAAACAGATTCCCACCGTACTGAGCGTGGATGAGATTGAGCAGATTTTCGCCCACCTAAACGGCGTTCATTTGTTGATCGCCAAGCTGCTCTATGGATGCGGGATGCGGATCAGTGAAGCGTTGCGGCTGCGAATGAAGGATTTCGACTTTGACCGGATGGTGATCGAAGTCCACGCCTCCAAGGGAGGNAAGAGTCGAATCGTGCCGATGCCAGCGAGCNTCGTNCCGGACATCCGGAAGTGGATGGAATCGCGTCGCGTGCTGCACGAGCACGATTTAGAACAGGGTCAAGCGTCGGTGTGCNTACCGAAGGCGTTGGAGCGGAAGTATCCCGCTGCTGCACGAGAATTGAAGTGGCAATATTTGTTCGCGTCCCACCGCCTGTCACGCGACCCACGNACNCGNGTNCTGCGACGACATCATTTGCACAAAGACACGTTCCCAGCGAACTTGCGAGCGGCGGTACAGAAGGCAGGGATCCACAAGCACATCAGCTCGCATGTTTTTCGTCATAGCTTTGCCACGCATCTGCTGCGTGAGGGAACCGATATCTGCACCATTCAGGAGTTGCTCGGTCACGCGGACATCAAGACGACGCGGATTTACTTGCACTCGCTCAACCGCGAGGACGTGAAGGTGGTCAGTCCGCTGGACCGGATGACGTCAAATCACGCTGCGATTGCCCCCAACCACGAAGCGGCTGACACGGGAGACTCGGCGCAGGCGGAATCGTGTGGCGGTGATGGAACAGTCGAAGGCTCGGAAGCGGAGTCAGCAAATCCCGAGCATGTCGCGGCTAGCGAGAACGTCGGAGTTGCTCGCAAGCTCACAGCGTTGGAGAGCGAACTGTCAGCACCCAAGGGCCACACGCTGAAGAGCCGCAACGCAAGTCCAAGCGACGCAGGTCCAAGCGACGCGACGACCAAACGCGTGAGTGATGCGAGACCAGCACCCGCAGCATCATTGGACGGGCCGCCGCGAACTCGGTTGAGGTGGTGGAGCCACGCAGCAAGGGCATTCCAGCGGGCCTCAGTCGTAGTGGGCGGCTTCCTGTCATTGAGCTGATCGGTCAGGTGGTTGCGCCATGTTGTTCGGGGAGAGTCGACGGGCAGCACGATAAGATGTGCAGCTACGCAAGCTCCTAAAAAGTGGGATGGGACTGGTG
Organism: Allorhodopirellula heiligendammensis; assembly: GCF_007860105.1. Taxonomy (NCBI): domain Bacteria; kingdom Pseudomonadati; phylum Planctomycetota; class Planctomycetia; order Pirellulales; family Pirellulaceae; genus Allorhodopirellula; species Allorhodopirellula heiligendammensis. The sequence goes on along the minus strand of NZ_SJPU01000002.1, from coordinate 2,639,746 downwards.
CACCTCACCTGCCATCCTCAGCTACCGAATCGGTCCGTCGCTGCTCCGTTTGGGGATAGCAATACGCGTCATAGGCGGCGGTGCCACTTCGGGAAGATCATGCTTCGATGCGGCCAAAGTATCGCCACTCGCTTCCTCTCTCCGCCGTCGGGCCAAATCCGCTCTCGATCGCCTGCTCGGTAACGCTCTCGCGGGTCGCTCCGACTTTCTAGATGGCGTGTCACCGTCACCAACCAACCAACCAACGGCAACTCAACCGGGCCGCGGCGATGGTCGAGCGAAGTCGTTCACTCGCCGACCGACATCATCCGGCTAGTTTTAAAATCCGGATTTTAAAACGGGCTCAGTTGTTCGACGGTTCGCAGTTGAATCGGTGACGAGACTTTGTCGCCCCATCGGTCTGCTGACAGATTCCTGAGCGACTCGCCGACAGACACCGACCACTGGCCCAGGACCGCAGGCGATCCATGGACTCAGACGCACTGACGGCGACAGGAACCACGTTCTGAGCCGCCAGCTTCAGTGGAAGATCCAACTGTGTCGACAGACGGCAGCAGGGCCTGATCTCTGCACGCGTCCAGTTCGTGTCATCGGAAATGCTCTGTGCGGCGGCGATTTCATAGAGATCCCGATAAATCCTGCAGATCGCGTCCTTCTCTTCACGAATGGGAAGAATAAGATCGGTGCATATCATTACCGCCAGATTTGATTCACTTTCTGGCGCGGTATGTTAAGCCTGAACGTTTGCCGTCCACAGTTCGAGGTACTCCAGTGCTGTTTCAAGTTTCCTTCGATTATCGTCCCTGCCCGTCAGAACCGGATGACTATCTGTGCCCCTTTACGGTCGACGTTCTGTGCTGGAACGCGGACACAGACGAACATGTGCTTGGAGGACGGATAAAAGGGTACGACCTCGATATCTTTCGTGTGTTGGGAATTGGCCGAGGCATTTGGGACGTATTCGATGCTCATTCAGGAGACTTGGAATATGTGGGGACAACCCTGCTCACAGACGATGGCGAGTTGCGGGAAGAACTGAGCGACGATTTCGTCTCGCGATTGATGCTGATTGATGACGTTTGCCTGCATCCAATACTCCATCGGTGCGAACGCTTTATTTTGGATCAAGTCTCGACCTTGTTTTCGGAGGCTTCGGTCCTTGTCCTGTGGAAGAGTCAAACACTTGTTTCGGAGAAAGATCTAGCTCAAATGGGCTTTCAGAAAATTGCTGACGCCGATGCGATTTTCTTCCGTCTGAACATGAACAAACAGGAATACGAGGCCAGTCAGGACAGAGCGATTGCTGAAGACATTGAATTACCACCTGATGCCGCAACGTACATCGAAGATCTCTGGCGGCAAAAGTTCTTGCATTGATGGTGGCAAACCGTTGTCTGAATAGCCCGACCAGTCACTGGGCTGACCCCAAGCGAAAAGGACATGCGAAAATGAAGAGCATACTGGACGATCCAGCGATCAGCGGTCGCTACTTGTTTCCACAGGATCGCAACGTTGATGACCCTTTCTGGGTAAAAGCCGATGGTGCGGAGTTGGCGTGCTATCACAGGATCGTCGACGCCGAGGCACTTACGGTGATTCACTTCCACGGCAACGGTGAAGCCGTTGCTGACTACGTGCCGTTCATGGCGGACGTGTTCACTGACTTGGGGCTGAACTCTCTTTTTGTCGAGTATCGAGAATACGGCGGATCGATCGGACACGCAGAACTCGTTGCGATGCTCGGCGATGGCGAAGCCGCAATGAACGCGGCTGGCGTTGTCGCAGAGAAAGCGATCGTGTTTGGACGTTCAATGGGGTCGCTCTATGCGATTGAATTGGCACATCGTCAGCCGGCTATTGCGGGTCTGATCATCGAAAGCGGCATCGCCGATCCTGCCGAGCGATTCCTGACTTCCGCTGATCTGAAATCGGCTGCATTCGCTGAGGCCGATGTTCGCTCCGAGGTCAAGCGATACTTCGATCACAAGAAGAAGATGTCAGGATACACGAACCCGCTGCTGACTCTTCACACCGAAAACGACGGCATGATCGACATCTCTCACGCCGAACGCAACCACAAGTGGGCAGGGTCACGCCAGAAGCAACTTGTTCGATTCCCTCGTGGGAACCACAACACGATCTTTGGTGCGAATGGAAAGGAATACTTGGCTGCGGTTAGCAGTTTCGCGAGGAGCGTCCGAGAATAGCCGTTGATGTTATAAAATCCGGATTTGAAAACTCAAGTTGCAGTCGCTGAGTTGTTGCAGGTAACCCGCCACGAGAGGTTTCGTCGTTCTGACTATTCGAAACAAGCCATATCCCAACAAAAACCCAACTTGCCAGAGAAGATTTGCGTTTCTTGCGGACGAGTGTTCCGATGGCGGAGAAAATGGGCGAAGGTTTGGGCCGAAGATTAGGTATTGCAGCGACAAGTACCGCCCTGGGTTTCCGGATCGGATACGCCGTGAGCGGCGGCGGTTAATACGCGGGCATGGGCTGGGAGCGATTGACACTTCTCCTAAATCACCAGACCTCGCACTTCGCTGCGGGAGTTTCCACCGACCGAACCAGCGTCATGATAGTTTGCCGGACGTGCTGTGGCAGGTTCTGCCAGCGGGTGAGCAGGAAAACAAGCTCGAGCTCGTTCGCTGCCATTGAGTATCCATGGGTGTCGCTCAGCATCTGCAAATATTCTGAGACAGGATTCTGTATGGTGGACACTTCCTGAAGCTGCTCCCACGAGAGTTGTTGGGGAACGTTACTTCCATTCGAAGCTGGCTTTGATGTGGCGGAAGTGCCTTCGCTGGGGCAACCGCTGGGGCAACGTAGATCGCCCGCGTCGATTTGCTCCGCAATTTGCGGGACATCCGAAGCGTCGCCATTGCTTTCACACGGCAGAGGTCACAGATTCGAGTTCTGTATCGCCCATTTTCAAACTAACGCTGCTGCGACGGGCGATGGTGGGGATGGGCTTGGTGGTTTGCCAGCGGCCGTGAGGAAGCAGGGGCGTTTCCCGTGGGTCGCTTGGTGGCGGACCGAAACGCCGTATGGGGCGTGTTTTGGGCACCGGAAACTTCTTGCCAGAACATGCGGGCGGCGGTTCGCTCGGGGGCGACAACGGTGGACGGTGCGTTTTAATTCACCGCGAGACGCAGTAACTTTCCAGCGGCTCGCGTTAGGAATTTGACGGTCTGTTAGTTGCCGATCGAGTACAGTCGCGTGCCGGTACGAACGATGATGTGTCCACCCGATGCGGCCACGCCGTAAACGATCGGGTCGCGAGACGTCGCGGCGGAATCCTTGCGACGCTCGGCGAAGCTCGCTGCCATGGCGTCGATTTCACTGGTGTCGAGTTTGCCGTCTCTGTTGGTATCAATTTGGGCGAGCATGGGGCGAATTCTCTCGGAGATTTCGTCGCCCTCCAGGATGCCGTCGCCGTTGGTATCTCCCGCCTTCATCTCCGCGGCCATGCCGCCACCTGGACGCTTCGATGAAGATGAATCGCCGCCATGTGCTCCGCTGCTGACGGTTTCGGTATATTTCTCAGGGATGGGGGGATTGTCTAAATTCCACAGCGAATTGCTGGCCAGGGCTGCGAACGTCGGCCCTGCCTCGACGATATGGCAGTTCCCATTTTTGCAGAAAAAGTACAAACGGTTGTCGCTGATGATGGGGGTCGCCCAGCAGTCGCCATCGAGACGTTTGCGGTAGGCGACTTCGCCGCTTTCCACGTTTAAGCAATGCAGCACATTGGCTTTGCTCAAGAAATATGCAAACCCGTCCACGACCACGGGGCTGGCATACTCGCAGATCGCCTTGTCCGCGCGCCACACGATTCTTGGTTTGCCGTCGCTGATTTGCGACAAGTCTAAACAGCAATTCGATTGCATCGAACCGTCTTTGGCGAACTCCGGCAACCTCGCACCCACGACGAGATAGTTGCCAGCAAGGGTCGGTGAAGGAACCGAATTTCCTTCAAGACCATCCATGGTCCACAGTGATTCACCGCTGACGGTGTCGTAGCCTGTCACGGTTCCGCCGCTGCTGAGGATGACTTGCGATTTTCCGTTCACGTTGGCGACGATGGGCGAAGACCACGAACTGGAGGATGGGCGATCGACGGTCCATGTCGTTTCGCCCGACGCTTTCTCGATCGCGTGCAAGAACGACGGGCCACCGTGCTCCAAGTTCAAGAACACATGCGTTTCATTTTGAGCTAAAGACGAGCCAACGCCGTGCGGGTTATCAAACTTTCCGCTCGCCTGGGATTCGTCTCTCGTCCACAGGTTTTCTCCTTGCAGATCGACGGCCACGAAGTCCCCCGTCTCGAAGAATGCGTAGACGCCACGTTCGTCGACCACAGGGGTGGGAGCGGCGCGGGCGTTCATGTAGTTGGACGGGTGTCCGTGCGTCGAGTCGTGCTGATAAGACCAACGCAGCTTTCCCGATTTCAGCACATGGCACTCGATCAGGCACGTCTCGCACATGGGACCGATGACGCTGGTCGTGAAAATTAAATCATCGTGAATGACGGGTGAAGATTGGCCGTATCCTTGGGTTTCAGTTTGCCAGGCAATGCCGCTGGTGGCGGACCACTGCGTGGGCAACGATCCGTTGGCCCGCGAGTTTCCGCCATTGCGAAAGGAAGTCCAATCGGCCGATCCGGAGGAAAAACCAGCCATGACGAAAAACAATGCCATCGAAGCTGTGGCTGCGTTACTAAATTTAAGTTGACTCATAGGGATGTTCAGTTTTTGATGAGGAGTAGGGCGGACCAATGGCGCCGCGAGAGTGTTTAAGTTCGTGTTGTTCCGTGCGAGGTTGCGAGCCTGACTGAATTCAGATCGCGCCGTTGGATCCGCTGGGTTCGGAACTGCGCGCAGCCTCAGTGGCACGAGACGCCATTCGCAACGCAAGTTTCATATTGCTCGTCATTAGCGTGAGAGCTACGCGAGCCGTGTTCGTTCAAGCGGTCACGGGTGGTCCGCGCGGGGCGGCGACGCACTGGGATCTCGCGAGGAGAGCTGGTTGCCGACGAGACGCCTGCGACATCTCGATCACTGGAACGCTGGGCAATGCATCAAGCTTCCACGTGGCGCCACAGGAGCTCGTCAGTGATTGGCAAATTGAGCAGGCGCCGTGGTCGTGATAAGGAATCGACCTTGTGACCTCCTGATGCGCTTTGCCGGAGTCGGCTGTTTCATCGTGATGATGATGGCAACCATGACCGCAATGATCTGCAATGGCAGCTTGGTCGTCGACCGCTTCGTCGGCGCAGCTAGGCGCGTGGCACGATGCAACGTGCAGCCACGCTGGGGCATGGCCAAGAGCGGCGACGCAACAGAGTGCGCCAAAGATGGATGGTCGATAACGAGGAGCCACGGACAAATGACACAACGAGGATGTGGTTTGAAAGTGGTCCGACCAAGGACATGCATGTACCCGATACGGTCTAGCCTCACGATGACTTCGTCAAGTGGCAGTTCAGGATTTTCGAACAGGTGCCAGTCTTTCGGGGCAAGTGCCCCGATCCTTTTGCACGAGTGAGAGTGCGTTTCATGCGGGGAGACTCAACTCTCAAGTTGCCCTTCTGGAGTTGAACCCTTTCGATTGACAAGCCGTAGGGCTCGAGTAACAATCAGGAGATTCCTTGGTCGGACCGTTGATTTTGCCTTCACCTAGTTGTGATGAGGCTTCTCTCGTTTTTTCAGCGTTGGATACCGGCCATTGTTTTCGTTCCGCACCTTCACGACGTACTTAGCTCTGGCGGTGTTGCTATTTAGCAACGTCGCCGGTTGGGTTCACGTTGGTTGTGCGTCGGTGAGCCATCAAGCAACCTCTGGCCAACCAAACGCTGGCTCTCAGTGCTGTTGTCATCATGGCCACTGCGATCGCGAGCCAGCGCCGACGGATCGGGAAACTCCGTCGGATGACGAGCATGACTCCAGTTCGTGCAGCATTTGCCAAAGCTTCTTCGCGTCTCGGAACGCCAGCGTTTCCGCCGGCGTGGCGATGGATTGGACGCCGCTGTTGGTGGCTCGATTGCCAATCACGTCGAGCAGCCGGCACGCGAAGCACTCCGTTCTAGGCGGACTTTCTGTTCGAGGCCCACCGAGCGCGTAATGCGTTTCTGTTGTGGAGTAGTCTCTCAAGTCCTTGTCTTGTACCGAAGGTGCGCTCACCATGGCCGTTGTCCATGCTGCGCCCGTGGATTCTAGTCGGTTGTCGCGAATAATGACGACAGACTTCTGTCCTTGGGCGAACCGTTTCGTTTATTGGCTTAAAGAACCTGTCGGCTGGTTTGCCTTGGCAACCGCCGTCAGTACCGCGATCGGGCTTTACTTCAGTCCTATCGGTTGGACGTTGGCCGCATCTCTTGCGGCAATTATGGTCACCGGGATGGCTTGGCCGTGGGTGGCGGTCCATGTGACACAGTGTGCGTTACGACCCGAAGCCGACGCGGTTTATGAGGATGTGCCGTGCCAGATGGTGTTGAGCGTTCGCAATCGTGTTCCGATACCCGTGTGGGGATTAGCAATCGAAGGGTATCTGGACCGCGAGCCGAATGGCGATGCGAGGCCAACCGTCGGTCTCGCATGTGTCCCACCTCTTTGCACGGCCGATTACAAAGTCAACGTGACACCATCGCTGCGTGGACATTATCCGGTCAGCGAACCGCAAGTTGCGTGTTCGTTTCCGTTCGGGATCTGGACGGCACGCCGGTCGCTAAAAGAAATTAAATCACTGACGGTCTGGCCCAAGCTGTTTCCAATTCATGGCGTGTTGCCGATCGTGGGTCATACCGTTGCTGAACAAGGCGATGGGAGTCGCGGCGGACGCAATGGTGATTTTGTGGGGGTGCGTGCGTTTCGTCGTGGTGATTCCTCCAAGCATGTCAATTGGATCGCGTCGGCGCGCTCGGATTCCTTGATCGTGACTGAACGAGGTGCCCCGCAATCGGTCGCGTTGGATGTTTTTATTGACACCAGCAGCTCCGGTACTCACGAATTTCTGGGGCGAGAGTCATTGGCTAGACGGATACGGGTCGCGGCGAGCGTGCTGTCGTCGTTGCATCAATCACGGATTGCAACACGAGTTCGGATTGGCGATCGCCGATTGGCGTACCAACATGATGTCCGTGGGCGACGTTACATGCTCGATGCGTTGGCAAGCGTTCCGCTCGATGGCGAACCGTGCGAGCTGAATCAACGAGTCTTATCGCGTGCCAGCGTGACAATCTCCGGCGCGTCATGCGGTTCGGTATTTGTCTGCATTGCCAACCCGCTGGGCGGACGACGAGCGGGTGGAGCGACTCGCGAGGTCGCGATCGGTCCCCATGCAGACTTAGCTGCTGCCATCGCGGTGCTGTGGAAGGAGGTGCGTGATGCCGACGTTGCAGCTTGAACGCAGGAAGACCGAAGCAATCGTGTTAGCGCTGGTTTCCATCACGGCGGTGGGATCGTTGCGGTTCTATTTCGAATCGCAAACGCTGTTCATCGCCGAGATGATTGTTATCGCCACGCTCTTCGTCGCTGCTGTCGTTACGACTTCGGGACATAAGACTTCGGGAGAGGGCTACTTTCGGATCGCCATCCCAATGACACCCGTTCTCTTTGCGTTCATTGCACGAGTGGCGGGTTCGCCGATCGCTTTCGAAATGACAGCGCTGACCACGCTTGGTGCCGGTTCGCTAACGATGGCGTTAGGAAAGACCCGGACGCGAGCGATGTCTCTGGTCGCGTCTGGTTTTTTGACCCTATTCGCGGTCGCGATTTCCGACAGCAGCTACTCTGTGCTATTGGCGATTGCTTGGATGGCCGTGTGCGTTTGGCACTTGGTCGCCAATCACTGGGAACGGCTGGAACTGTGCGCCGCTCATCAAGTGCGCCGCGGATCGGGTGTTCGTCCTATTTCCGTATTCGTGGCGATCGCTGTGTGCATGGCGACCGGGTTGGTTGTGCGAGGCCGCGTGGGTGAATCACAGCGGTTTGAGCTTGGTGTGATGCCGACCAGTGGTGGATCGCAGTGGTCTGACCCGGCGGCCCGTAGTGGTGTGGGGACAGGTGACGCAGCGATCGCGGCCAAGGATCACGCTGAGTCGTTCGGCGCGGTCGAGTCTGAACTGTTTCTCGAATCAACCGAGTCGACTCTGTTTGACATGTTTAGCGACTCCATCGGCGAGCCGAAGAAGAAGAACAAGTGGGAACGACGTCAAGGTTTAGCGGCGGATCGCGTTCCGGAGGCCCATCAGAAGACGGCTAGGAGTGACAAGGGCGGCAGTTCGTTTTCGACCGATCGAACGCGCCCCAAGAAGCACTTGCATTTCAACGATGCAGCGGAAAGTGCAGTGCTGCAATGGGCCGGTCCGACTGGGATTCGATTAGCGATGAATCGCTATGACGCGTTCGATGGGGTTGAGTGGACGAACGCAGCCGAACATCTCAATGAAACACTAAGCCGGCGCGAACATAACGGAGCAGCTTGGTACTGCGATCCGGCAATTGCGATTTCGCAAGAATCCACGCCCGAAGTCAATTTATTGAAAGTGCTACGTTTGGATTCGACGCGGCTTCCGGTACCGATGATGACGTCAGCACTGCACATCAAAGATGTCGATCGACCGGACTTCTTTGCAATCGCTACGGACGGTTCGTTCTTCATGCCGGGCCGCGACAAGGTCCCTCCATTGACAGTCGTGAATGTGGCGTCGATCAAAGTGATGGAAGATGAATTGTGGGAGGGACTGACGATTCATTCCGCGTCGGAGAGCATCGAGCGAACCGCGGCGAGAACGAGTGTTGAACATAAGCGAGCCGTCCCTGACGCGCGGGCATTTGGCTCTTCCGCACATGAGAGGAGGGGGCCGAATCCATCAATACTCGTAGAGGATCTAGCTAGGCAGTGGACTGTCGATCTCAATCACCCATATGAAAAACTGCAGTCGATCGTCTCGCACTTGCGCTCTGAGTTTGAATTTGACCGCAGTGTTGAATCCGCCACTGAAGATTCCGTCGCGGAGTTCTTGCGGATCCAGCGCGGTGGCGATCATTTGTTCGCAACGGTCGCAACCTTGATGGCTCGCGAGATTGGGCTGCAGTCGCGGTTGGTTACCGGATTCTACGTGCGTCCCTCAGCGATCGATGCCGCCGCGAGGCATGTGAACATCTCGCCGCAGGATGTTCACGTTTGGGCTGAAGTTCAACTAGACGACGGTCGCTGGTTCGAGATTGAACCGACGCCTGGATACAGGGAACCGGATTACCTCCCTTCGGCGTGGTTGGTGGCAAAACAGCTTGCGGCGGCGAAGTGGCCGCATGCGATCGGCATGATCGTGCTGGCAGGATGGCTGTTTTTCACTCGGTTGATTTGGATCGAACTCGGCCTGAGCCTGCTGTATCAGATTGGTTCGATCGTTTTGCCCCATCGCCGGACAGCCCTTGTGATGGGCGTGTTGCAAACGCGAGCGAAGTTTGCCGGTTGCCCTCGAAACATTGGCCGACCGCAGCGTGATTGGTTGCTCGAGATCACCGCCATGAACGCCCCGTTACACGAAACCGCCACTCGCTTTTGCGACGCCGCCGACCGGGCCGCATTTGCGGGCACCGGAAACACGCGGCAAGATCACAACTTCTCTAAAGAGCTACTGATGAACTTAAAGATTCGATTACTTCGACAACTCGCCACGGGAACCTCCGCATGACGGTGCTTGAAAGAACCAATCATCACGCAGCGTTCAGCGAAACGCTCGATGGTCTGCGGCGTCAGCTCAACGGCGTGCTGTTGGGCAAGCGAGATGCGATTGAGTTAGTGATCGCGTGCTTGCTCTCGCATGGGCACCTACTGCTGGACGATCTGCCTGGGACGGGCAAGACGACGCTCGCCAAGGCGATTGCGGCGTGTGTGGGTGGGAAGCTCGCACGGGTGCAATGTACGCCTGATTTGCTGCCATCGGACGTGACCGGGTTTAATTTGTTCAACCAGAAAACGCGTGAGTTTGAATTCCATGCCGGCCCCGTTTTCTCGGACGTCCTGTTAGCGGACGAACTCAATCGGACGACGCCGCGCACCCAAAGTGCGCTGCTCGAGGCGATGGCGGAACGGCAGGTGACGATCGACGCGGTGCCGTATGTTTTGCCGCAAACGTTTTTTGTGATTGCGACGCAGAACCCAATCGACTCGCACGGGGCATATCCCCTACCGGAAGCGCAGTTGGACCGTTTCATGATTAAGCTAAAAATCGGCTATCCCGATCGGGCGTCTCAGATGGGTATTCTGGAAGCGGCAGCGAGTGCCGATTCCGCAAGGGAATCTATTTCAAGTGTGCTGTCGCTTAGTGAACTCGCAGACATTCAAGAAGCCGTGCGAACGATCACGGTGCATTCGCGAGTGCGTGAATATTTGGTTGAGTTGGTCGAAGCGACACATGGGGACGCAGCGATACAGTTGGGTGTCAGTCCGCGAGGCATGTTGCTTTGGCAACGCATCGCTCAAGCGTGGGCGATGTTGCAAGGTCGCGACTTTGTCACGCCGAGTGATGTCGCGTACGTCGCCCACCCGGTGTTGTCAGTTCGTTTGTTGACAACAACGGACGACGTTGACGGAGTGATCAATCGATTGTTGGAAACCGTTGCCGCCCCGGAGTACCGGTAATGAAATTTTCGAATCTGGCCATTTGGCGATCAAGCAAACAGGTGGCCGCGGCGATTGCCTGGACTTCGACGACACTCGCGTTGATTTTCGTTGTGGGATGCACACCAGACACAGCGTCCAAGACATCGCTGTTTGAACACGATCACGAGGTTGCGGAACATTGGCCCGATGACTTGGCTGATGTGGCGGTGAAGCTGCGCGAGCGAATTGGTGGAAACGTTTCGAGTGAGCGAACACGGCTTGAGGTCAAAGAGTTGGTCAGTTGGACGGCAGAGGTTGCCGCCGACACCAATCTAGCCGAAGCGGATTGGTTGCCGCTCTATCACGCCAGTGAATCGCTGGCGGCAAACCTGCGTGCGGCCCACGGCGAGTTGACAGACGAGAATTGCGAGCAAATCGAATCGCTTTGCGAGCTCGTAGATCAAGCCGTCGGGAAAACCCCAGAACGACTTCCTAACGTCATGAAAGGTCAACCGTGAATCAATCCATTTCGATGATGCTGGTAGGCGGATTGATTCGCGTCATGCAAGGGTTCGCGCAAGCGGCGCCGACATTGCTGGTCGGGTTGTTGATCGCGTCGATCTTCCGCTATTACCTCGGCACCCAAGGCACGCGTCGCTTGTTTGGTGGCAATCGTTGGCGATCACTTCCCCAGTCCTGGCTGATCGGCATGCTGCTGCCGGTTTGCTCGATTGGTGTATTGCCGATTTTGTTTGAGATGCGCCGGGCGAAAGTCAAACCCGGCGCGATGTCCGCGTTCGCCTTGTCGGCTCCTTTATTCAACCCATTGTCGCTGTTATATGGTTTGACGCTCAGTCGTCCGTTAGTCATTATTCTGTTCGCACTCGGATCGCTGATCGTCGTGACTGCGTTGGGTGCGCTATGGGATACTGCGTGGCGTCGGTTTCCACCTCGCATGGAAGGCCATAGGGGCGACGATGTGCTGGACGGCCATTCAGAAGCGGATCCTTCGACGGATCATCTGATTGGACTGCGGCGCGTTTTTGCCACGATCGTACACTTTGCACGCGAGACGACGGGGGTCACGATACTGCTCACGTTGGTGGCGTTGTCGGGACTGGCTGTTCTGGCTGCCGTGTTGCCCTACGGCGCGATGCAGAACGCTGTCGAGCAGGATGATTGGTGGGCACCGTTGAAGATGTTGTTCGTTGCGGTTCCAGTTTATGCCACGCCGATGTTGGCCATGAGTCAATTGGGAATGATGTTCCAACACGCCAATTCACCGGGGGCTTCGTTCACGTTGTTGACACTCGGCGCAGGCATGAACCTTGCCACGCCGTTATGGTTCGCACGTTACTACGGTTGGAAAACCGCGTCGACGTGGATGGCATCGTTGTTGGTGATCGTGCTCGGGTTGTCCTATGCGATCAACAAACCGCTTGTTCCGCCCGGAGTCGAGCCCGCCGGCCACACGCACGCTTTTGACATCTACGCCAACCCTCTGTCCACTCATCAACCGATTAACTTCGAGACGATTGGCGATCTGGTTGCCAAAGAGACCGACATCAGTATGATCGCATCGTTGATCGTATTAGCGATTGTCGCTGTGCTAGGATTGGTACTTCGCGTGTTGAAGGTCGACGAAGCGTCCTTGGTCGCCGGCGCCCAGCCGGGTTCGTTTGCTTCATCGATGCAAACCGAGGACGCGCTCCCGCGACGCGGCCTCGATGTTATCGTGCCGCCAGGTGTGATCGGAGCGGCCGCATTGGCCGGGTTGGTTGCGCTGAGCATCGTTGCGTGCTACGCCTACTATCCGTCGCCCCGAGAATGTTTGGAAGAGATCAGCATTGCTCGCGCAGAATGCTTAACGGCGGCCAACAGTGGCCAGACCGAACACGCGTTGTATTGGTTGCCGGTTTGGGAAGATTGGAGCCGACGTTTAGAGGTTGGTACGTTTTTGCGCACCGGCGTAGTGCGTCCGTACCAACGCATGCAAGGTTATTTGATCCGTAAAAAGTTGGAGTTGCTCGAGCACGAACTCGAGCATGATCCTCCCGAACCGGAGGAAACACAGCAGGTTGTGAGAGACATTCTCGGGACGAATGCGCGCTGGGTCGAGTCATTTCGGCAGACCCGCTGACGATGAGATTCCACCCCGCACTCGATACTCGGGTTCCTATCCAGCGATGAGAGGTGTCGTCTTGAGAGCGACGGGCAGGTGTGAGACGGTATCAAGACAGACGTGCGCTGGCTCGTTCTGAATTTCAAGAGGCCGATCGCCCTGTCGCGTTTTACTAACAGTCATCTCTATCGCTGAGCCCAGGTCGGCGAGAGCGGCACTCAACTGCGGAGAAATTCAATGAGATCGTTGGTGAGCTGTTCCCTGTGGGTGGCGAAGAGCCCGTGTGGCGCGTCTTCGTATTCCTTGAGCGTGGAAGACTGAATCGCTTTCGCCGCGGGGCGACCGCTGGCGTCGATGGGGACTGTCGCATCGGCGGTTCCATGGATGATCAGAGTGGGGACGGTCACGGCATCCAATTCGGGGCGGAAGTCGGTCGTCGCGAACGAATTGGCGCAGGCGAGTGTGGCTTTCAAACTGGCCTGCATCGCGACGCTGCGAGTCCACTGCAAATACTCGTCGCTGACGGGATGAGACAACCCACCAACTCCGAAAAAGTCTCTGAAGAAGCCAGCAAAGAAATGGGGGCGATCGGCGAGCATCGACTGGGTCATTTCATTGAAAATCGATTGATCGACGCCGTGAGGGTTGTCGTCCGTCTTGAGCATGTAGGGCACCACCGACGAGATTAAGCCACACTGTTTGACGTGTCGCCCTGCGTGCCGGGACATGTACCGGACGACTTCGCCTCCACCCATTGAGAAACCGATGATCGACGCGTCTTGCAGGTCCATTGCCGTCATCACATCGCTTAGGTCGTCCGATAGCGAATCATAATCATATTCTCCGAACGGTTGATCGGATCGACCGAAGCCGCGACGGTCGTACGCGATCACGCGAAAGCCGGCGTCGGCGATCTGGACCGCATGATCATCCCAACTGTCGGCCGATAAAGGCCAGCCGTGGATCAGCACTACCGGACGGCCGCCGCCCCAATTCTTAACATACAAATCGTGTCCATCGCGTGTTGGTATCATCGTCATCGGGTTACTCTTGTTCGCAGGGTGAGGTTGGTGACGTAACGTGGCTGCTCAGTCGATACGGTGCTATCGAGCGTTTTGGATCGCTTGGATCAGCTCGGCTTTCTTCATTTTACTACGTCCAGCGATGTTCAGCTCTGCCGCTCGATTGCGTAGTTCATCGACCGTGCGATCGTCCAGGGAAGTGTTCGGGTTGCCGGTGCCTTGCGTTTTTTTATTGGGTGTACGCCCGTCCTCACGTCGGTGCTTATTCACTGTCCGGGCTGCAACTTCTTCAGCGGCATCTTCCGATTTGCCACGCTCAAGTTCACTCTCTTTGACGTGTTCGTATTGTCGCTGGTCTTTATCGGTCCACGCGGGCATGATGATTTCCTTGGAAGATGAAGCCCTTATCACATCGAAGGGAGTTGTGGTGCGGATGCAGTAGGGTCTCTATCAATTTCAGAAAGGGAGGAGCCAGCGGTTTGGCTGGCACTGCATCGAGGTCGGATTTCTGAAGCGACTTCCATACCAAAACTATCGCAACATGTCGGCCTCGTGGAGCGAGCGCGTGAACGAGCTCCTCGAGCACTGCTTTGTTCATGGAACTACTTTGTTCATGGAACTACTTTGGCGGTGCGTGTGTTTTGCGTGAGCATGAAACTCAAAGGCACGAGATTCAACAATTCTTCATATCAGGATTGTGAGCTTGGAACGCGACATGCTGCAAAAGTTCCCACGTTGCAACGCGGTTGTTGCGACACCCATTTCATTTTCCGAGACCATGGAGAAACACAGATGTCGAAAATTCGTTTCACGATTGCCACACTCGCGGTCACCTCGTTTTGTGGACTTGCGGATGCTCAAACCACGCAAGTACTGCCCGCTCAAACCTCCCCGCCTCCTGTCCAGCCGGTCGCTCCTGCTCAGCAGCCACTCCCTCAACAGAACGGATCGATTGTCGATCAAGCTGACCGCTACGAATCCCGTCGTGTCGTGACGGATAGCAAGCAGCAGGGGCCCACGGTCAAAGAGGCAATCCTGCAGAAGCTGCAAAAAGCAAATGAGGCCGAGATCGAGCTGGCCAAATTAGCAATTCAGAAGTCCGATAATGAAGATGTCAAGAAGCTTGCGCAAACAATCGTGCAAGATCACGAGGCCTGCAATGAGAAGTTGCAAAAGATGACTGGCCATGACAAAAACAGCGGTCAAGGTCAGCACGCTCAACAGGATCGCACAACCAGCAACCAACAGGCTGGTCGATTGTCGACCAGCGATCAGTCGCCCACCGTGCCAAAGGAACTGTGCCGAATCGCTGAGCAAGCTTGTGAGAATTCGTTAAAAATGACGAAGGACATGCTCAGCAAGTACAAGGGACAGGATTTTAATATGGCGTTTCTCGGTCAACAGTGCGTCGCGCATACGATGATGCTGGCCGAGCTGAAGGCGATCGAAAGCAGCGGCCCGCAAGAGTTGCAGCAGATGGCTCAAGAAGCCAGCCAAAAGGTTGAGCAGCACCTCGAAAAGTCGAAGCAGCTCGCTAAGAAGCTGGAGGACGATCGCAAAAACAAGAACAGTGATCGTTCGTAGGCGCCGAATGACACAGCTCTTAATCGAAACGTCGCAACCGGATTGGCTGCGACGTTTTTTTGTTAATTAAAGTTACCGAGGACGCAGCATTAAGCGAGGTGTAGCGGATGTTCAAGATGTGGGCGGATGGGTCCGCCGGCAGCGTCGCGTCCCAGCCGGAATCGCTCATCTCAGACCGTCACCGCGAGGACGCCAACATCCAGCCATCCAAGCAGCGAAGGGCACGTGGACTATGGGCTGACTTGCCGCAATGCGTATTCGGAGGTGATGCGCTGAATCTCGGGCACGCTCGGAGTCGGTGCTCCTCCCGCTTTTCTCCAGTTGTGGCCTGCATTCTTGACGATCATCATTTCCACATTGGCGCCAATGCGGTTGGCTTTCTCCTTCAAGTGAATCGCGTGTGCCAGGGGGATTGTCGCATCAGTATCGCCTTGTAGGAGGAGCATCGGAGGACTGTCTTTCTGAATCCAGTAATACGGACTCATTTCTTCGAAAGCCTTTGGGTTGGTTTGGTAGCCGCCATCATCGCCGGTGATTCTGTTTCCAAATCGATCAGGCTTTCTGTCAGATAGACCGGTTTCGAACAGAGTGACGTCAGTAAAATCCGAGGGGCCGTACCACGATATTCCCGCGCAGGGTCGAATGGTGGTCGCGGCAAGATTCGGATCGCCGGCAAAGTCTTCTGGCGCAGCATACGCCAGCATCTGCGCGAGCTGGCCGCCCGCGGAATCGCCAAAGACGACCACTCGGCTAGGATCAATTGCGTACCGCTCGGCGTGCCCCTTCAAAAAACGGAGCCCGTCCATCACATCCGTGACACAGTCACGCATCCGAACACCCTGCCCTTTTCGGCACAGTCGGTAGCTGACCGACACGCAGACGAATCCGTGCTCTGCCAATTGTCGAAAGACGGGGAGCACGAGCGCGCTTCCGAATTTCTCTTTATTCCCCGCAGCCCATCCACCACCATGGACGTAGTAGATGACAGGTGATTTGTCGGATCTTCGTTCCTCAGGTAGGTAGATGTCCATCAGCAGTGGACGACCAGCGACTTGCTTGTACGGAACATCGCGAAAAGTCTGTCCGTCCCACTTGGGTGTTTGGGCGGTGCACGTATGTACGCAAACTAAGGCTAGCGTCAAAGTTAAGAATTGTTTCATTGGTTAATCTCTTGATGAATTCCTAGGCAGGGAAACCACATCAACAGCGCCGCCGTTGCCTGGCAGAAGTTGAGCGAGGTGAACGATTTTTACGTAGCGTTGGCGGGATAAGTGGTTTGAGACCATTGTTCTCGGCTTGCAGACGAAAGGTTCGGGACGGGACATTGGTCCCATTCCACGTTCAATATAGGCGATCAATCAACGCAATTAAATTTCGTCGGGCGCCCATTCAGGAATGCCGCTTGTTGCAAGTTGCTTGTGATAGCGAATCGCGAGAGGCTGATTCTCGGGAGCCACTCTTTGAAGGCCTTCATTCACCATCAACGGACTGACCGAAGCCCACCAACGGTCAAACGACTGTCGCAATTTCGTGACGACTTCTGGATGCGATTCTGAGACATCGATTGTCTCACCGGGGTCGGAGGGGATGTCGAAGAGTTGCAAATTGTTGACAAAACGCCATCGATCCGTTCGGACAGCCGTCTTAGTGAATTTGAACTCCTGCATCTTGCCATCAGGCCAGCGACCACAATGAATGAATAATTCGCGATCCGGCCATTCTGCTTTGGGGTCTTGCAGCAAAGGCAGCAGTGAGCGACCATCCAAGGCTTGCATGTTGGCCGGCAGTCGTACTCCTGCGAGGTCGCAAAATGTCTTGTAGAGATCGACGTGTGCCGTGAGGGCGTCGATGTCGATATCCTCTCCGAGTCGCCCCTGCCAGTACCAGAAGGCGGGGACGTGGGATCCGCCCTCGTTGGGTGAATTCTTGCCGCCTTTCAGATTGGCGTTGAAGTGTTTCACCCTCTTGCCGTGCAGTTGGCCGTTTAAATGAGTGGCACCATTGTCGGTCATGAAAATCACAAGGGTGTTCTCGGACGCGTTCCATTGATCGAGTTTTTCTATCAGCAACCCAAAATTGTCGTCAATGTTTTCGATCATCCCGTAGCGACCCGCGGTTCCCTGGTCATAGCCGAGATCCAGAAACCGCTGCGTATACTCCTTGGGAGCGACCAGTGGTGCGTGGGGAGCGTTCAAGGAGATGTAGGCAAAGTATGGATTGCCCAATGCGTGCTGTTTTTTGATCCATGCCAAGCCGGACTGGAAAAAAAGATCCGTGCAAAATCCCTTGGTCTGGACGATGGTGTCGTTGTGTAGCAGCACGTTGTCAAAGTAGAGGTTCTCGTCATTGGGGGGGAAATCACCGAGCGAGACTTGACCGATTCCCCCGGCGCCATGGATGAGGACTTCATCGAAGCCGCGGCTGCCGGGCAGATAGGCCTCTTCATCACCAAGGTGCCATTTACCGAAGATACCTGTCTTGTAGCCAGCGTTCTGGAGAGCTTGCGGCATTGTGAAGGTGTCCAACGCCATTCGTTCGCGTTGAAGAATCGTATGCGTCACTCCGTTCTTGAAAGGCGCACGGCCACTCATGATTGCCGAGCGGGTCGGTGCGCAGGTGGGGCTGACGTGGAAGTCGGTGAAACGTGTCGATCTCGCGTAAAAGCGATCGAGATGCGGAGTCTTCACGACTTCATTGCCCATGCAGGACAGATCACCCATCCCTTGGTCATCGGTCATCACCAAGATAATATTTGGGCGGCTGCCTTGGAGTGTTGCGGCATTTGCGAAGCCTGTGAAGGCGAGCATGGGAAATAGACCCGTAAGAATCAGAATGCATGATTTCACTGTTGCGGTTCCTTTACTTTCTGGTGTGGGGATTTCGAGCAGCGGTTTCTCTGGGGTGCGCGGGCGCATCGATTGTTGATCGCCAGGGGTTCCTGCTGGTGGGGAGCAGCCCTCCTCGGGACGCGCCTATTGACGCATCGTGTTGCTGGACACTGCCCTGTCGCGATTTCGGACCGGCTCGATCGGCTTTTCAGTTCTCAGACGCGGGCTAGCTGCACGTACTTTAGCAAGACTCGCCTGGGCGGGAGCAGGAATGAAGCGTCTTTTTCAGACGCTTCAGGGGAGCCCATCGCCACGGTCCGCGGGTATCGGTCGGTGCTAGAAACCTCAGGGATTGCTGGAATTTTGTTGGTGGAAGGTTGCCCGGGGTGCCGATATCGTATATCGTGAATGAACGATAAAGGAAGTTCAATGGCGAAACCATCTACTAAGAAATCCTGTGATTCGACGCCGGTGAAGCTGCATGCTGATCCGACCGCTGAGGTATTTGCGAAACTGGCTTGGGCGATTGCTCATCCGGCGCGCGTGCAGATTGTGCGATTATTAATCGGTCGTGAAGCCTGCGTTTGCGGGGAAATTGTTGATTGTCTACCGTTGGCGCAGTCGACGGTTTCCCAGCACCTCAAGATTCTGAAAGAGTCTGGATTAATCCAGGGGGAAGTCGACGGGCCGAAGGTCTGTTACTGCATCAACCCAACCAAACTTGAAGAACTCAAGTCGCTCGTCGCGGGATTGTGACGAGTTTTTTTAAGTCGAACCAGCGTTCATCGACGATGGACGATGCGAATAGAAAAGGAATTGGAAAGTGACTCAACGACAAACTTGCCCGGTAGACGGAAAGGGCATTGGATTCTTTGAGCGGTACCTCACCGTGTGGGTAGGGATCTGCATCGTCGCGGGGATTGCACTAGGCAAAGTTGCTCCCGGAGTCGCCAAGTCGCTCGACGGGATGGCGATCTATGTCAATGATGCCCCGGTGATCTCGATCCCGATTGCGATCTGCCTATTTTTCATGATGTACCCGATCATGGTCAAAATTGACTTCAGTGAGGTCGTGAAGGCGGGCAAGTCAGTGCGGCCAGTGGGTTTAACCCTGTTCATCAATTGGGCGATCAAGCCATTCACCATGTATGCGATCGCTAGTTTCTTTCTGGGGACAGTCTTTCTCGGGTTCATTGGCCCGGATGCAGTCGACTATGTGAAGGCTCCGCTGGGTAGCGATCTCGAGGTGGGAACGACCTACGGTTCTGGCGAGGTGGTGTTAGTTGAAGGCGTCAAGATGCTGCAGGTTCCACTGTGGCGGAGTTACCTCGCCGGTTGTATCTTGCTCGGCATCGCTCCTTGCACGGCGATGGTCTTGGTGTGGGGATCGTTGGCAAAGGGCAACGATGGACACACGCTCGTGATGGTCGCCGTCAATTCACTGACGATGTTGGTCCTCTACGGGGTGCTTGGCGGGTTCCTGCTCGGAGTCGGCCAACTGCCCGTTCCGTGGCAAGCGTTGCTGCTATCGATCGGTGTATACGTCGCACTGCCATTGGTAGCTGGCTATCTATCGCGCCGATGGCTGATTGCGGCTAAGGGCGAAGCGTGGTTTCGCGATAAGTTTCTGCATTTTCTGACGCCGGTGACGATTACAGCATTGCTGGCGACGTTAGTGCTATTGTTTTCCTTCAAAGGGGAAACCATCGTCAGCAACCCGCTCACCATCTTATGGATTGCGATCCCTTTGACGATTCAAACTCTCGTGATTTTTGCACTGGGCTATGGGGCCAGTAAAGCGGTGGGATTCAGCTACGAAACGGCGGCACCGACAGCGATGATTGGTGCGTCGAATCACTTTGAAGTGGCAATCGCGACGGCGACGATGTTGTATGGTTTGTCGTCGGGGGCGGCGCTTGCAACTGTGGTCGGCGTCTTGATTGAAGTTCCGTTAATGCTGGGGTTGGTGAGGTTTTGCCTCAAGACGCAGGGTTGGTTTCCTGCTCAACCTGCGGACAGGCCTAGCGGGTGAATGGATTTAGTTTATGTCAAGCGTTCTGTGGGACCCGCTGTCCGGAACGTGTAGTGCTCGTCGACTGAGTTTTTCTTACAAGGAGAATCGAAATGCAATTTCTCAATCACCCTACTCGCAATTTGTTTTTTACGGGTAAAGGCGGTGTGGGTAAAACGTCCATGGCGTGCGCGAGTGCGGTTCAGTTGGCCGATCGGGGATTGCGTGTATTGCTCGTTTCGACCGATCCAGCGTCCAATCTCGACGAAGTGTTGGGCACGGAGTTAGCTAGTGAGCCGACGCCGGTGGGGTCGGTGCCAAACCTTTTTGCGATGAATCTTGACCCCGAGGCGGCAGCTAGTGAATATCGCGAGCGGATGGTTGGCCCGTATCGAGGCGTGTTGCCTGACGCAGCGGTTGCGAGCATGGAAGAGCAGTTTTCGGGTTCGTGTACGCTTGAGATTGCCGCATTCGACGAGTTCGCAAAACTGTTGGGTGATCGTGAGGCGACATCGCAGTTCGATCACGTTGTTTTTGATACAGCGCCGACGGGTCATACCTTGCGTTTGTTGACGTTGCCATCGGCATGGTCGGGATACATTGATAACAATACGACTGGCACATCGTGTTTGGGGCCGCTCGCTGGCCTACAGTCGCAGACATTGATCTACAAGCAAACCGTCGAGGCGTTGGCCGATGGTGCCTGCACGACGTTAGTCCTGGTCACGCGCCCCGAACCGTCGGCGTTTCGCGAAGCGTCTCGGACCAGCAGTGAGCTGCAGGAGTTAGGCGTCCGCAATCAGCACATGATCGTCAACGGTGTATTCACAAGCCAGACGCCCACCGACGAGATCGCCGTGGCGATGCAGCGTCGTGGTGATGAAGCGATTGCCGCCATGCCCGGGGTGCTCGCTACGCTCAACCGCTCGACCGTTCCCCTGGCGAGCGGTGGCGTGATGGGCGTCGAGGCTTTGCGTCGGGTTGGCCAATCAGACACAGAACAGCCCACTTCTACCCTCCCGGCGCCCGTTCTCTCAAACTCTCCCGATGGCCTCGGCTCATTGATCGACGAGCTCGCCACAGTAGGTCACGGGGTGATTCTGGCGATGGGCAAGGGCGGGGTCGGCAAGACGACCGTTGCCGCCGCCGTGGCGGTGGCGTTAGCGGAGCGCGGTTTGGAAGTGCATCTTTCGACGACGGACCCGGCTGCACACGTGTCGGCGACGATCGCCGCAGATGAACTCGCGGGCTTGACTGTCGGGCGCATTGATCCTGCTCAAGAGACCGCGGACTATACTGCCGAGGTGCTGCAGACGGCTGGGAAAGATTTGGATGCAGAGGGAAAGGCGTTGCTCGAGGAAGACCTGCGTTCGCCGTGTACTGAGGAGATCGCGGTGTTTCGCGCGTTTGCGAAAGCCGTTTCCGAGGGGGCCGACCGATTTGTTGTATTGGATACCGCACCGACCGGCCACACGATTTTGTTGCTCGACTCGGCATTGGCTTACCACCGCGAAGTGACGCGGCAATCCAGCCAAATGCCGGAGTCTGTGGAGCAATTGTTGCCCCGTTTACGCGACCCAGATTTCACTCGCGTTCTCGTCGTGACCTTACCCGAAGCGACTCCGGTTCATGAAGCGGCACGACTGCAGCAGGACCTGAGACGAGCGGAAATCGAACCGTTCGCATGGGTTATTAATCAAAGTCTGGTACCGCTGAGCGTAACCGACCCTGCATTGCGTCAGCGTCAGCACAACGAGTTGCCGTACATTGACGAAGTTCGATCGACCTTGGCAAATCGTGTGGCCCTGGTGCCGTGGCAAAGCGAGCCGCCAACAGGTTTGTCGGGTTTGCGTCGCATCGTTGCTGCGGATTCGTCGGTGACAGGTTAACTCATTAAAATGGGATCCAAGGTGAGCATCCTGACCCAGAAGTATCTTCTATTTCGTAGCACCAATCAGTCGTCTATCGCTAGCTCACGGTTATCGAGAGCCGCACGGTGGCATCTTGCTGCTGAACTGGTTTTATCCGTTGCCAGGTAAGTGTACCGCTCGGTTGCGACGAAATGATATGCACTTCTGGCTTGCCTCTGCGAAACCCACGATCAACCCGGATGGATCGTTAAAGGAAGGATGGATCATCAAGAAATGTCCGCGCCAATGTTGTCATCAGTCGCGTGCGTCGACGCGTCCGGTGGCAACTCGACGTCGGCTGCCGTCGGGGCGGCGTAGTCGTGCAGGGCATCGTCATGCAACAGTTCCAGCAGATTCTGCTCGATCGTGATACAGATGTTGTCCAGCGGCAAGAAGTCGACTCGCCGCGTATCAAAAGGGTTCTGCAGCTCCATGCCGATTCGATCAAGAGACAGCAGCATGAATGCGATCACCATAATGAATAATGGAATCAACCATACGCTCCGCCCGACTTCCGTGCCAAAAATCGCTGGCAGCGTGCCATGAAAATCGTCCAGGAGCGAGAACGGTAAGCTGGCCAACAAAATGAAGATGAATTGGCGAACTTGGATGGCGCTGGAACGTGCCAGTGGCGTTTTCAGGATCCGTTCGCAACCGCCTAGATAGTCAATCAGCAGGCAACGTTGTTTTTCCGCAGAGTAGAACGCGAGCGCGTCCATGCCGCTGCCGCGTCCCTCGGCGAGCAGTGAGGCGATCTGGCGCGACACGGCATCGGGCAGGTGGCTATTGGTCAGCAGAGCCTCTATCTGCTGCTCGGTCAGCAGCCGCGATAATTCAGGGACCTGGCGCTCGCCACGCAGGGAACGCCGGGTGACGTGTGGAAACGAAGCGATCCATTTGATGAATTGGACCCTCCAGTGATGGTCGGGCGGGCCGTACGCCAGTCCGGCGATGGCGAGGTTGCGCGACTCATTGACGATGCCCCCCCATAGTTTGCGGGCTTCCCACCAGCGGTCGTACCCGGCATTGAGACGCAGCACCAACAGCAACCCCAACACTGCTCCCGCCACTTCAAATGGTCCGCCGGGGACGGCCAAGCTGACGTCAAAACGTATCATCGCGAATTCGCTGAGGTACACGATGCCCGTTGCCAAGAGTCCGAACCCCACCACGTCAAGCATGACCCGCGGCGCCACCGTTCCTTGGAGAACAAAGGTCCCCAGCCAGTAGGAGTAGGAGAGCGGTTTCGACGACGCCGGGATGGGGTCAGTTTTTTTCAAAGTTTTGAAGTTCCAGGTGGCGCACATCGAGTGCGGTAGTGGTGGTTGGATCGATCATCCATGAAGCTGGCTTGCTAATCCAGTTCACGTGCTTCCGAGAGGGCAGAGGCGACCAATCCGGCGGGAACCGCAACAATTCCCAGACCGACAAGTAGGATCACGAACGTGAAGCACTTGCCGCCAGTGGTGATCGGATAGACGTCCCCGTATCCCACCGTGGTGAGCGTGCAGACAGCCCACCAAAAGCTGTGGAAGACGGATGCGAATGCCTCCGGCTGCGCTTTGTTTTCAAATTGGTAAATCCCCACGGCCGCCAGATAGAGAACGATGCCAGCAGCGCTTAAAAACAGGACCAATTCCTCACGCGCAATCACGGCAGCGCGGTGGAAACGCTGGATAGCCTTATTGTAGCGCCCCAGCTTCAGAATGCGAAACAATCGAAGCAAGCGGAACGCTCGCAACGACCGCAGGTCAAAGCCTAGTTGCAGATAGAACGGTAGCACCGCTAACAGATCGACAATACCGAAGAAACTGCAGGCGAATCGCAGCGGTTTTTCAGCCGTCGCGATCCGAACTAAGTATTCCACTGTGAACACTGCAACGGTGAACACCTCGAACCATTGCAGCCAGCGGACTTGGCGTTCTGTCAGATGGGGCAGCGTTTCCAGGGCAAAAGCGAGCAACGAGGCAACAATCAGGCCTTGCAGCCCGATTGCCACTGCCCGGGACAGTCGTAAACGCCGTCCCGTGATCACGATTTGGCGGGCAAGATTTCGTAGTCGGCAGAATGCACGATGTTGACGAATACTCGGAGAGAGGCCAATTGGATCGATGAGCAGACGCCATCGCCACAGCAAGGGTCGCCGCTCCGCTTGCAAATGACGGCAATTCGTCCGCGATGAGAGATGTTTGCCGCCACGTCTGCAATAGTACGGATGAGAGGATTCGAACCTCCACGTCCTTATCGGACACTAGATCCTGAGTCTAGCGCGTCTGCCAATTCCGCCACATCCGCATGTGAGCGGCACAGAATATCCGCTCGCTCGAATTTCGGCAAGTGTCGCGCCAGGATGCTCTTTGACCCTCGCCCCAGTTGGTTGCCGAGAACTCGAAAATCATCCGTTGAGGGCAGCGGATCTGATCAGCTAGGAGGAACTCTCGGTCACGTTCCTTTTGAGGGGGTGGCTGTCTTTCCAGACGCTCTGGAATCCAAGGAAATGACAAAAATGACGGGGGGACAGGAAATTTATCGCTCGGGACAATTGTCCCAAGCTACGCGCACTGGGGTCTCAAGCTACGCGCACTGGCCGCTGGCCAGCGTGGAGCGTTAGGATGAGTGAGGCGAAATGCCGTTTGTCCGTGCCGCTCATTCCCAAAACCTGCTGTTGTGACCGATCCAGCGAATCCGCCGCCGCCGACGGCCATACCGAGCGAACCGCCTGCAAGCGTCCCCGCTGCTGAGTTTGAGCTCTCCACGCTGCTGCAGTATCTCCCGGGGATGGGGCTCGCGCGGGCGGATCGGCTGCGGAAATTGGGGCTTCGCAAGGCTCAGGATGTGTTGTTCTTTTTTCCCCGCGAGCATCAGTTCCCGCCGCCGCCGACCCGCGTGGATGACCTCCGCGAGGGCGTTCCGGCGACGTTCGTGGGTAAGATCACCGATGCGGAATTGGTCTCCCGGACCCCGGGTAAGTCCTTGTTCGCCGCCATTGTCGAGAACGACTCGGGGGCGGTGCGGATCGTCTTTTTCAACCAACCCTTTCGTGCCGAGCAGTTGACGTTCGATCGTTGGGTTCGCATCAGTGGCACCCCTAAACTCGAGGGGTTACGGTGGGCGTTCTCGCATCCGAAGTATGATCTTTTGGACGAGGGCGAACTCGCCGACGATGAGGTGCACGGCGAGTCGCGAGAGAAAACTGTTCAGCAGGAAGGCGACATTTTGCCTGTTTATCCGCTGACCGAGGGTATCAAGGATTACGAGCTGCGGCGTTTGACACGTCGGGTGGCCGGCGTACTTGCTAACCACGTTACGGAGGTCATGCCGTTGTCGCTGCGGGCGGCGGCAGCGGAGCGATTGCGGGAGGCGGGAGGTCGAATCGGCAATGACTTACCCGGCGGTGATTTACCGGACATTGCCACGACGTTGCTTGATATCCATGGACCCCCTTCTGCAGATGCGTTGACGGCGGCCCGGACACGGCTGATTTTTCAAGAACTCTTCGTCATGCAGCTCGCATTGGCGATGCGCCGGCGATCGCTGACGGGACGGCTGCAGGCTCCCGAGATGCCGTGCACGCCGCAAATTCGGCAGCGTATTCTGCGGCGTTTCCCGTTTGAGTTGACGGCGGATCAAGATCGCGTGATCAGCGAGATCGCGCGTGAGATGGGGCGGCAGTTCCCCATGAATCGACTGCTGCAAGGCGACGTGGGCAGCGGCAAGACCGTCGTGGCAATCTTTGCGATGATGCTGGCGGTCGCCAATGGGCATCAAGCGACGCTGATGGCTCCCACTGAGGTGCTGGCGCGGCAGCACTACCAAACGCTCACCAAGATACTCGCCGACAGCCGCGTGCGGATCGGGTTGCTGTGCGGGTCGTTGACCGCCGCTGAGCGACGACAAACGCTCGCCCAGATCGCAGCGGGCGAATTAGATCTGATCGTGGGCACGCAAGCACTCGTGTACGACATTGATTTTCACTCGCTCGGTCTGTGCGTCATCGATGAACAGCACAAGTTCGGGGTACGCCAGCGGGTGCAACTGCGATCGGGAGGCATTGATCCGCATTACCTCGTCATGTCGGCCACACCGATTCCGCGCAGCGTGGCGATGACCCAGTTCGGGGATGTGGACCTCAGCACGCTACGTGAAAAGCCGGCAGGGCGCGGGGATGTTCATACCTATCTTGCCAATGATAAGTGGCGAGAACGCTGGTGGGATTTCGTGCGTCAACGCATCGCTGAGGGTCGCCAGGCGTACGTGGTGGCACCGCGTGTTGGTGACGAGACGTCTGTTGACGAGATGCCTGGTGCGGACGCCAGCAATGCCGAGGCCACCGATGCCGATGCCAGCGGCGCCGAGGTTGCCGATGCCGCGCGATCGGGAGACGCCAACGAGGACGCCAACGAGGACGCCAACGAGGACGCCAACGAGGACGCCAACGAGGACGTCGCTGAGAGCGAGGAGGATGTTACCTCGGTCAGCCGTACGTTCGAGCGGCTTCGCGATCAGGTGTTCCCCGAACACCGCATCGAGTTGTTGCATGGACGGATGAAGCCGGAGGTGAAGCAGGAGGTGATGCAGCGGTTCGCCGAAGGTGAAATTGATGTGCTCGTCAGCACAACGGTGATTGAGGTCGGCGTGGACGTCGCCAACGCAACTGTGATGACGATTCTCGGTGGCAATCGATTTGGTTTGGCTCAATTGCATCAGCTCCGCGGACGGATCTCGCGAGGTACGCACGCGGCGTACGTGTGCGTTTTCACCGATGGAGAACGCTCGCCCGAGGAGAGTGAACGATTGCGAGTGTTTGAGCAGACTTCGGATGGTTTCGAGCTTGCTGAAGCGGATTTTCGGCTGCGTGGTCCCGGTGATCTGTTGGGGAAGAAGCAGAGCGGATTGGCACCTTTGCGGATTGCGGACTTGAACCGCGATGTCGAGATCCTACAGGTCGCTCGAGCGATGGCGCAGGAACTGATTGATGAAGATCCAGACATGGACGATCCAGAACTCGCTAATCTGCGCGACCAAGTGCTGCGTCGATACGGTGAACGACTTGATCTGGGCGACGGGGCATGAGTCGCACCGGTGCGGTTCACTGCACGAGCCAATTGATCGCAGAATGGTCAACGGTGCTGTGCTGCGGGGCAGCAATGGAACTAAACTGGGGGTGTGGGAGTCAGAAGAATGGGCTTTTGGCGGGCTGTTGAATTAGAGAGCCGAGACGCGTCCGCGGCCGGGCTCACGACGCTGCCAGGTGTCCGACGGCTCTCGATTCACCCTGTCGTCGCAAAAGTCCATTAAATCAACAGCCCGTTGACGAGTTCCGCGACGGAGTTTGGATACGATGATTCACAGGCTCGAACGATTTCAATAGATAGCCTTACCCCCCCCTGCAGGATTGACCGATGAAGCGATACGCGGTACCCGTCATTTTATGCATGCTAGTCGTCAGCAATTTGATGGCTCAAAAGCCTGAAAATAATGCTGATGAGTTCAAGGGACCGAACAAGGATGTCACTTACCGACTGCTGTGGTTGATTGAGTCCGACGACGAAAACCGCTTGGCCTATCAGGGGCCTGCGAACGAGGGATTGTCGTCGGCGGGTTACGGTCGGTTGGTAGTGGCGGGATCGGCGACGGCGATGGTGGCGGTTGGTCAGCGAAGTTCCGTGTCGGGTTCATCACGCTATGGTCAGATGAACATGACTGTGTCGCTGCTGAACACGAGCGATCGTGAACAATTTGAGGTTAAGGTCACTGTACAGACGCGAGACCGGTCGCCGATGAGTGTTGAGACCACGGCGCGAGTTCCCAAGGGACGTTGGTTCTTGGTGGGTGGGGCGGACTCGCAAACTGGCCAGCCGATCTATGCTGATGATGGCAAGCGAGCCGTCGCGATCATGCGGATCGACGACGGCGTGATGTTGCTTGATTGAAACTGATCGATTGTGAGGCGTGAAAACGCGATCAGCCCAGACGCGATCAGCCCAGACGCGATCAGCCCAGACACGATCAGCCCAGACACGATCAGCCCAGACACGATCAGCCCAGAGGCGTAACGGCCGGCGTGGCGGTGCCTGCCACGGGGTGCCCCTGCCTCGAGAAATGGGCTGGGGGCTTTCCCGCGCACACTGGCTGCAAATGCTTAGCGAATGACGAGCAGCATTTTCGTATTGCCACGGCGGACAACGACTTGCAACGGTACCTGTTGCTGCTTGGCGACGGCAAGAATTTTGGTCAGTTGTTCCACCGATTCTACTGCACGTCCAGCTGCA
This sequence comes from Allorhodopirellula heiligendammensis, assembly GCF_007860105.1. Classification (NCBI taxonomy): domain Bacteria; kingdom Pseudomonadati; phylum Planctomycetota; class Planctomycetia; order Pirellulales; family Pirellulaceae; genus Allorhodopirellula; species Allorhodopirellula heiligendammensis. The sequence continues at coordinate 2,611,386 of NZ_SJPU01000002.1, read as the reverse complement.
GTCTCGATCACATCACCAGCTTGTAGTCCCGCTTCTGCGGCGATGCCTTGATCGCTGACGCTGGTGACGATGAGGCCTCCCTGGAGATCGGCGTAGCCGTACTCTTTGGCCGACTGTGGCGTGACGGGCTCGAGTTCGGCGCCCCACGGTGAGCGGGGGCTGAACATGGCCATTGCTTTCTCGGTGCGCAGCTGCAGGTTGACCGTGACGTTCAGTTCCTCGCCATGGCGATTGATCTTCATTTGGACACTTTGGCCTGGAGCGCGGCTGGCGATGTAGTTCACCAATCGCGAGCTGGTTGTGACGGGGCGTCCGTCCGTCTCGAGAATCACGTCGCCCGGCTGCAATTCAGCATTGGCAGCGGGCTGGCCTTCGAGCACACCGCGGATCAGCGCACCCTTACTCACTTTGAGTCCAAACTCAGTAACCACCTCGGGGGTAACATCGGCAACCTGAGCTCCTAGGAAACCGCGACGGACTTCGCCGTTCTCGATAATCGACTCGAACACTGGACGAGCGAGCGCAACCGGAATTGCAAATCCGATGCCCGCACTGGTTCCCGAGCGGGACAGGATCGCGGTATTGATACCGACCAGCTCGCCGTGCAGGTTGACCAATGGCCCGCCGGAGTTCCCCGGATTGATAGCGGCATCGGTTTGTAGGAAGTCTTCGAAACCGTGCCCGTCATCGACAATGCCTTGGACGCGATTTTTGCCGCTGATGATGCCTGCGGTAACGGTTTGGTCGAGCCCAAATGGGCTGCCAATGGCGAGCACCCAATCACCAACGCGAATCGCTTCGCTGTCGCCGAAGGGCACCGGCTGCAAACCAGTCCGATCAATCTTGACGACCGCCAGATCGGTTTCAGGGTCAGTTCCCACGACTTCCGCTTCGACCTTAGCACCGGTGCTGAGTTCCACCGTGACAATATCGGCGCCTTCGACGACATGGTTATTCGTCAAAATGTACCCATCCTGGCGAACGATAACCCCGCTGCCTTGTCCCTGCTGCTGTGGTTGTGGTTCCATGCTGCGTCCCCGCCGGCCGCCGTTACCGAAGAATTGTTCAAAACCCGGGGGCAGTTGTTGCCGGAGATTAGGTGACAATTGGCGAGCACGGGAGCTGACATCTGTTTGCGTGCTAATGCTTACGACGCTCGGTCGCATGACCTCGGCGACATTTCGAAATGCCGATGAGATGTCCTGGGCGGTGTTCAGATTCTGAGTCGCCGCTCGGTCGCGAAGTTGCTGATCGGCATGAGCTTCTGAGTTGACCGCGCGAGGCAGGCTCATCATCAGGCCAAACAGGAGGGTGGCAACCCAGGCGGACGCCAAGACTAAGCTGATTCGCTTCCAGTGCAGTTGCATGATTTGGGTTCTCCGTGGAGGAAAGTGGGGAGGGGGAACAAGAACGCGATTCCTGAACCCGCCGAGCTGATCGTGGCGACACGAGGATTTTCGACGATGCCTTGGCTCACAGCGAGTTTGGTCAGAGTTAGCAGGGCACATTGAAACAGGGCACAGTGGAACAGGGCACAGTGAAATAGGGCACAGTGAAATAGGGCACAGTGATTTGCAGTGCAGTCACTGGGTCACGTGCCCGAAACGAGCCACCACCCTGGCGGCCAAAGTCTCGTAGGGACGCACGCAGTGAAGCACACGCGATGTAACACACCCAGGTCCGGAACCGTTGTTTGGCTCGGATGGGGGAAAGCGCACTGATGTGAACTGTTACGTGGCAAAAACTGTTTTGGTTGATCATTCGCCTGGGGGCCGTGAGCGTCAACTCACGCAGATTCGGTGGCTGCGACAAAATTACCCAAGCAGACTACGTACCTATTTGCTAAGTTGGTTCGAGGGTTTCGGCAATGCGGTGCCGATCAAGACCCTATTGCCTGCACGATGGGGTGTCTGTTGCCCAATAATGCAGTGCGATGAAACTGATTCGCGATGCAGTTTGGCAACGGATGGATCTCGAAATGATGCAACAAACCCTGACGGTCATCTTGGCGGGAGGCCGTGGTTCGCGGCTGGAACCCTTGACGCGAGATCGTGCCAAGCCGGCGGTACCGATTGGCGGCTGCTACCGGATCATTGACTTTGTGTTGAGCAATTGTCTCAACAGCGGCATGCGACGCGTCTTGATGTTGACGCAGTACAAAGCCCAGTCGCTCGACCGGCACATCCAGCTAGCGTGGACGAATTATTTTTGTCGAGAGCTCGGCGAGTTCATTGATGTCGTGCCGCCCCAGCAGCGAATCGACGATAATTGGTACCAGGGTACTGCTGACGCTGTTTACCAAAATATCTATGCGATCGAGCGGGAATTACCTGAGTACGTTGTGATCCTCGCGGGCGATCATTTGTACAAGATGAACTATCGAACGATGGTCGATTTTCACCGTCGTAAGGGTGCCGATGTCACAGTGGGAGCCCTCCGGGTTAATCGCCAGGAAGCTCATCAGTTTGGCGTGATGCAAGTTGATGCGGACGACCGGCTACTGGAGTTCCAAGAGAAACCCGAGCACCCGCAGGCCACGCTGGACAACCCCGAGGTGTGTTTGGCATCGATGGGGATCTATGTGTTCAACACGCGGTTCCTGTTTGAGCGTTTGTGCGACGACGCAACGGATCTCAACAGCAGCCATGACTTCGGAAAGAACATCATTCCGGGGGCGATTGCTGACAGCAACGTATTGGCATTTCCGTTCACCGATGAGAATCGCAAATCCGATGCATACTGGAGAGATGTCGGCACGATTGAAGCGTACTACGAGGCCAACATGGATCTGGTCAACGTGGATCCCCAGCTCAATCTGTATGATTCGCAGTGGCCCGTTCGCTCGTTCCGGCCCCAGTTGCCACCCCCGAAATTCGTATTCGGCAGTGATGGTCGTTCGACGCGCCAGGGAGTGGCCATGGATTCGATCATTTGCCAAGGCGCCATCATCAGCGGCGGCAGCGTGATGCGGTCGGTCATCGGGGCAGGCTGTCGGGTCAATAGCTACGCTCAGATCGAGGATAGTATTTTGTTCGACGACGTTGAGGTGGGACGGCATAGCCGGATTCGACGAGCCATTATCGACAAGGGCGTGCGAATCCCACCAGAAATGGAGATTGGTTATGATCCGGTCGCGGATGCCGAGCGTGGTTTGACGGTGACCGACAGCGGCTTGGTGGTAATTGCGCGCGGCGAGTTGATTCGCACCCAAGATGCGGTTTCGACGTTCGTCTGACCGGTCGGAGAGACTCACAGTTCGCAGCCATGTTGAATGAGAACGCCATTTTGCTCGTCGTTGGCGTGATCGTTGCCTGCCTGCTCTCAGGGGGCAGTTTCGCCATGGGGTTGTTGCTGGGCCGGCGGACGCGGCGCAGCGAAAACTACCTTACCGAGGCGCACACCGACGCGTTGACAGGGTTGTCCAACCGCCGCGCCTTCGATAAATGTCTCGATGCATTGTTTCAAGCATGCCACGAGGAGGGCAATTCGTTTGTATTGGCGTTAGTCGACGTCGATCATTTCAAAGCGATCAACGATTCGTACGGGCACCCTGTCGGCGACATCGTCTTGCAGCGAATTGCCTCGACGTTGGAGGGTGGATGTGGCAACGCGAGTATGGTCGCACGGCATGGTGGCGACGAATTCGCGATTCTGATCGTTGCGCCCGTCGAGGTTGCTGCTGCCCGATTCAACCAATTGTGCAAGCGGATTTCCGAGCGGCCCATCGAGGTTGGGCATGCTGCGATTGAGGTCACGATCAGCGTGGGGCTGAGCCGATGTAACACCGAGTTGTCGGTGGAGGCGGTGGTGCGACAGGCCGATAAAGCTCTCTACCTGGCAAAAAAGCGAGGCCGTAACCAAGTCTGTTTCGACGCCGCCCTAACGGAATCCGCACCGATCGGGCATACTGGCAACATTCTCCGTCCCAAGTTCGAGAACGATACCCGTCTGGAAATGAAACCGCCCTGCCCTGCTCCCATTCTGACCTGCCATTTGGACGAGCTGGAGAGCGTTCCGGAGGTGCAGGATCGAGTCAAACGGGGAGCTGTCAGTATCGGCAATTTTGACGGCGTGCACGCGGGCCATCGAGAGTTGCTCGCGCGCGTTCGCGCGGCAGCCGATCGAGTGGGGGGGCCCGCCGTGGTGGTGGTTCTCGACCCGCACCCCGCAACCGTCTTGCGACCGCATAGTGCTCCCGCCCGTTTGACGACGATTCCCAGACGCGCCGAGTTGATGGGTGAACTCGGGATCGACGCCCTGGTTGTTTGCCCAGCCTCGCTGGAATTCCTCAATCACACGGCTGACGAATTCTTTGAGTTGTTGATCGCCAATCGCCTGCAGGCGGAGAGCGTCGTCGAGGGGCCTAATTTTTTCTTTGGTCGAGATCGCGGCGGTGACATCAATCGATTGCGAGTTTTGTGCGAGCAGTCAGGAAAATCTCTGGAGATCGTCGAGCCTCGCATGGAGGAGGAACGCATGGTCAGCAGTTCGCGGATCCGCGAGGCTATCTCGGCGGGCCAGATACGGTCAGCCAACACCATGCTGCAGTCGACTTATCAGATCAGTGGACGGGTGGCTGCGGGTGCCGGACGCGGGCGTTCGTTGGGGTTCCCGACCGCCAACTTAGTGGAGGTCGCCACGCTCATTCCGGGCCATGGCGTCTACGCCGCCTACGTCACCGGCCAGGGATTGCCTAGAGCGGGATTGCCTAGAGCGGGTTTGTCTGGGGAGGTGCTGGCCCGGCAAGGTTCACCCGCGCAAGGACCTGCCGTTGGCCCGCTGCTCGCTGCAGTGCACGTCGGGCCCAACCCCACCTTTGACGATGAACAGCGGACTAAGGTCGAGGTTCATTGTTTAGATTACGATGGCGACCTGTATGGTCAAACAGTGACGGTTCACTGGCTCGATCAACTCCGTGGAGTCGAAAAATTCAAGAGTGCTGAAACGCTCGCGGTACAGATCCAGCGGGATATCGCGACCGTGCGCAGCCTCGCTTCCCAAATACAATCTCGTTAACAACCGTTTCATCTTTAGAAAGAAAGTGTCTCCGTGGGAGTCAATTGGAAAGCCTTCGTCGATCAAATCAGCCATTATCAATCGTTTGTTTTGGTCAGTCATATTCGCCCTGACTGTGATGCCTTGGGCAGTGAACTGGGCATGGCTGAGGTCCTCCGGGCGATCGGCAAGGACGTCCGGATCATCAACGCTCACCGCACGCCGCCGGCGCTTTCGTTCCTGGACCCGGCAGGGAATATCGATGTGCTCGGCGATAGCGTCGAAGCCGAGGATGTGAAGGCCGACTGCATCATGATTCTCGACACCAGCGCCTGGGCACAGCTGGGCGACATGGGCGACGTCATTCGTGCGTCTCGGGCAGACAAAATGGTGCTCGATCACCATGTGGGCGAAGACGATCTCGGCGCCACGATGTACAAGGACTACCAGGCTGAAGCGACCGGACAGTTGGTGGTTCAGGCCGCCGATGCGTTCCATGTTCCGCTCACCCGCGCGATGGCGGTGCCCGTGTTTGCGGCAATCGCGACTGACACAGGATGGTTTCGGTTTCCTTCGGTGACGCCGGAAACGTACCGTGTGATTGCGAGGCTGATGGAGGTCGGCGTCGTTCCGAGCGAAGTGTACGGAGATTTATATGAGCGAGACACGATCGGGCGTCTGAAACTGCGTGGTTTAATTCTCTCCCGAACCACCACCGAGATGGATGGTGCGCTCGTTTACACGCATGTCAGCAAAGGGGATTTTGCCGACTGCGGAGCCGAGGCCAGTGACACCGAAGATGCCATCAATCTGACACTGTCGATCCGGGGCACGCAGGCCGCTGTGATCTTTGTCGAACAGCTTCGCGGTGGTTTCAAGCTGTCTTTTCGCAGTCGTTGTGCGTTTGATTGCAACGAGATCGCTCGTCAGTTCGGTGGCGGTGGCCATAAGGCGGCCGCGGGCGCATTCCAAGAAGGAACACTCGCTGACGTTCAAGAGCGAGTCTTGCCGGTCGTGCGTGAGGCGTTGCAGCGGGCACTGGCGTGAAGCGAGGAGATCGCAAACGGGGGCGCTGCGAGCTGACGCCAGCGAATGAATTCCGCGGGAAAATCACGGCGGGAGAAGTCCGTCCTGGGATGGGGCGATTTACCCAGCCAAAGCCTTTCCTTGACTAGGGGCGGGGCCTCCCGCTCCCGCTCCCGCTCCCGCTCCCGCTCCCGCTCCCGCAGCGACGCAGGCTCAGGCGGTGGCGTCGCTGATCGAATCGGCCGCCATACCTTCGGGGTGCTCTTCGGCGTACTCCAAGCTCTCTTGAACATCTTTGCCAGCGGTCCAATAGAAAACCGTGCCGATACCCGCAATCACGAGCTTCACCAGCTCAAAAACGAGTGCGACCAGCGTACCGGATGCGTCCGTTGCTCGGGCTGGTACGAGGTGGTAGAGCGTCTCAATTGTGACTTCGAGCACGCCAATTCCTGCGGGCGTGATGGGCAGGGCTGAGGCGAGCATACCAATCGGGACGATCACAAAATGCTCAGCGAGCGTCGGCGGTGCCGCGTACATCGATGTGGCGATCAGGTACATGCTGACCACGAAGCATCCTTGGACGCATACGCTCATTAGCAGTGATAGTCCAAACGCCCACGGATGATGATGAAAGGCTCGCAGGGGCGGGCCGATTTTCTCGATCAACGGGCCCACCATGGCGGCACCCGAGAGTTGTTGAATCACACGATCGACGATCTTGCCGCCCAGGACGAGTAACAGCAGGACGGCGGTACCGGTACCCAACAGTCCGCCCACAATCCATTTGATGTTCTCAATGCTGAGACCGTTGAACTCGAACGGATCGGTTGACTCACGCATGATCAGGCCGACCGAAACGAGCAGCAGCAATCCGTACATGCCCGAGCCCCGATCGACGAACACCGATGCGACTGCCGCCACCCGCTTCCCCGGACTCCGCCGAGCGAGGAACACAGCTTTGAATAGATCTCCACCCACGCTGCCTGCGGACACAAAACTCAGTAGAAAGCAAATCGAGCTAAGCCGTAGCGACTCGAGCAAGCTCAACGGGATGCCTTGGCATCGCACCAGCATCCACCAACGCAGAAATGACACGAAGAGTGCGACCATGGCCACGCCCAACGCTGCCGCCAACACGGGATAGTTGATCGGACGCTCGGAGAGTTGTTGCCAGTTCGACGCTGGCATCCGCCACAGCAAGTACCCGATAATTAGGACTGGCGCGACGAATTTTCCAATCTTGAACCCGATACCGATCGCTGTGGATGTTCGTCGCGGCGGAGCGTCTGCATCATTTACCGAATGAACCACTCGTGAAATCCTTCGACGAGTAGTGCGGGTTGGGCTGCGATATATCGAACTAAGAAGAATGCGGTCATCGTCGCCATGATTAACATCGCCCAGCCCCGGCGAGGATAGGGAGGCGGAGTGGGACGTAGTTCAGTGCGGAGATGATTGGCGAGCTGGTTCCAAAAGGCGAGCGGAAGGGTCGGTTCAAACGCGACCACACTGCTGCAGTCGTTCCCCCGGACGGGGTCGAGCCGTATGTGGGTGGTCAATGCAGGCAGGTGTATCTGCAGTTGCTCTTCGTGTTCAATGGCATTGGAATCCATTGCTCGGGCGGCCCGGACCATCGCGGGGTAGACCTCTTCGAGCGTGCGGCCATAGATGACGAGTTTCGGTCGACTGTTAATGACGACCAAGCAAGCGAATAGAAAATAGAGCAGCATCAAGGGGATCCAGACCCATGCGCCGAGCAGCGACGCCGTCGCGTTGGGGAAGAACAATTCCATTGGTCCGATCACGATCAAACCTGATATCGCAACTAAGACGGCGGCTGTGTCACGGGCGCCCGTTGTCACCCATACAAAACCACCGATGCGAATGATTGATAAACAGAGCACGTAAACAATCAGTGGCGAAAACGCGAGCGTTGCGGCAAAAGGATCAAACATGAGTATCGGTCTCGTCTGTTTCTGATAAGTCATGGTCCGCCGCCTCGTGAGAGGAGTCATTTTCCTGCGACGCATGCTGCGATGGGATCGGGCTGACCGTAACAAACGCGAGGATCGTTTGTCCCGCAACAGGAACGAGTGGGTCGTCGATCGTATTGATTTTCAACAGTCCTTCGCCGTCGATCGAACACATCACGATCGCTTGCTCGCCATACTTCGCGGTGAATTTCTCATAGGTGAATTCGGCCGATAATTTAGTCGACTTCATGACGGCACCAGCATCGTGCATATCACGCAGTCTTGAGTAGGTGACACCTTTACCAAACAGTTCTCGTCCGACCAGACTTTTGGTCAGCTCGCGCCGGCCGGGAGTGACTTTGGTTTTGAAGGTGAGTTGATACAGCCGCGAGGAATCAAATCGGTGGCGGCACTCGCGCAGTGCGAGCGAGTTGACTTCGTCGTTGGGGGTGAGGGCCATGAATCGACTGATCCCTGTTAGGTCGAGCTCGTCGCGGACATGTTCATTGAGAATATTGGCACATTCAGCTCGAATTCCTGCCATTCTTGCTTGGCTGACCTTGTTGTAATTCGTGTCCACTAACAGCAGCGGAATCTTGGCATTATGCAGCTCCCCGGCGAATTCGCGGACCCATGGGTCGGCGCCAACAATCAGGATTCCGTGAGATGCCTCCTCGGCAAGTTTCAGAAATCTTGCCAGCGGCCCCGCGGCGATGCCGTAGACCGTCACTGTGCCAATGATGACCAGGAAAGTGACTGTCGCGAGTTGGCTTGAGCCAGGAATAACCAAATCGCTGCGGCTCTCCATGCCCAGAGCGAACACACTGCTGACGGCCGCAGCGACAATCCCACGAGGGGCGAGCCCTGCAATAAATGTTCGTTCACGATAGTTCAGCGGGCTGCCCAGTAGCGACAGGTAGACTGAAAGTGGGCGGACGACTAAGACCAACGCCAGGAGCAGAGCGAGTCCGGGCAATCCAATGGCGCCTATATCCGCCAAATCCACCCGCGATCCGAGCACAATGAACAGACAGCCGATCAGCAATGTCCGCAAGTTCTCCTTCAGCTCAACGATATGTTCAATATTGAAGTGCTTCTGGTTGGTCAACCAAATTCCTAACACGGTCACGGTGATCAACCCCGACTCATGTGCCAGTTCATTGCTGATCGCGAACAGTAACAGAGAGAGTGTGAGGGCAGCCACGCCGTGCAAGTGATCGGGGACCCAGAAGCGTCGCAGCGCCTGGGTCAGCACGGCGCCACCGACGCAGCCGAGGACGAGGCCAACCGTGAGGGTCCACGTTAGCGACTTCAGTACACTCGTCCATTCCGGTGATGCATGCTGCAGCAGTACTTCTTCGTAGACCAACACGGCGAGTACCGCGCCGATGGGGTCGATGACAATGCCTTCCCATTTCAACGTCGAGGCAACTCGGCGACTTGGCCGCACCTGGCGCAGCAGCGGACCGATGACGGTCGGGCCGGTAACCACCAGGATCGCGCCCAAGAGAGCGCTGAGTTGCCAGCCCCAGTGCAGTAAGTAGTGCGCCGCGATCGTGTTACCCACAAACGAGAGCAACGCCCCGATCGTCACCAACCGCAGCGACGCCGATCCAGATTCGCGTAGTTCACCGAGTTTGAGTGTCAGGCCCCCCTCAAACATAATCACGCCCACCGACAGGGCGACCAAGGGGAACAGTAGATTCGGGCCAGCGGAATGGTCGCCGTCGGTTAAGTCAGCTAAGAAAGCGTCGGGTTGTACAAACCATCCCAAACAGACGCCGAACAGCAGAAGCACCAGAATGCTGGGAAATCCGGTTCGCCATGCCAACCACTGAGCCGTCACACCCAGAGCGGGCACCAGGGCCAAGTAAAGCAGAAAGTCCATGGCGCGGGATCAGGTTAACAGGGAATTGGAAGGGCTGGTAACATTGTAGCCAGATGGCTCCGCCCGTCTGAGCTATCAGCAAATGGTAGCTCAGATCGCATTGCTGATCGAAGGCGTTTGTGGTCATGCACCAAAAAATTTTTGTCTGGTGTGATATCGCGGGCTAGCGAGCATTGCAGCAGAAGCACTTCAATGGTGAGTGGATTGCCGTAAGGCGTAGGGCAACGTGGCGGGCGAGACCACTTGCTTTCACGCACATATCGAATTGCTGGTGGCCGCTGATAGCGAGAAGTGTCGCGAAAAAATTTGGCCACCAACGCCGAGGATGACGAGTATCGCGTTTCGAGACAACTGAGCGCGCGACTGCAAGCAAGTAGGCCCGGTTCCACCGGTCGCACGCGTTGGATGACCGACGCGATGAGCGAATCACAGGGTAGGGCCGGTAGAACCGGCCCTACCTTTGTAGCCAGACGGCTCCGTCGGACGGAGCTGATCGCACTGCAGGCCTGCACGCGGGGCCCCCGATTAGGCTAAGCTGAGGCGTTGTGATTCATGCAAGCCAGTTCGTTCCCCTATCGCATTTCATGTCAACTCACCACGTTACATCCCACAGCCTGATTGTTCGTCTGCGCAGTCGCGACGCGGATGCGTGGTCACGATTTTCGCTGATTTATTGCCCCTTAGTCTATCGCTGGGCGCGTCAATCGCGATTGCAGCAGGTGGATGCAGACGACGTGGTTCAGGAGGTGTTCCGGAGCGTTTCGACGAGTATCGATTCCTATCGTGAGAATGCTGATGTGGGAAGTTTCCGCCGTTGGCTGTGGGGCATCACTCGCTACAAGTTGATGGATCACTTCCGACGTATTGCCGCAGTCCCCCAAGCCGAAGGGGGGACCAGTGCCAACGAGAGAATGCAGCAGGTGCTCGATTCGGCTTCAGACGAGTCGAGCATTGATCCGTCATTCGATGCCGACGCTTGGATCGTTCATCGCATCCTCGGTCTGATGAAGTCCGATTTTGAAGAACGAACTTGGCATGCGTTCTGGAAAATGGCTGTCGAGGATCGCTCCGCCAGCGATGTCGCCAACGAGCTTGGTATGAGTAAACAAGCCGTTCGCCAAGCCAAGTATCGCGTGCTGCGGCAACTGCGGTCGGAACTACAGGACCAAGTTTCATTCCCCTAAGCAAAAGTAGACACTCCCGTCATTTCGGAACTTTTGTGTGGCGCTCAGACGAATAGCTGGCAGAGACTTCCCGACGCCGCAAAATCACGAAGATCGATGAATCGAGCCACCCGAGATGAAATCATGAATCCCGATGATTGCCCAGCCTCCGAAAAGCTGATTGATTTCGTTGCTGGGTCACTCAGCGAAGGCGTGGCACTGTATATCTCCGATCACGTCGAGGCGTGCCCAAATTGTGAAGAAACCGTCATCAATTTAGAGGCGACCGCAGACACGCTGATCGGGAAACTACGGCTTCCCGAGCCGCAGAACTCGTATTCACAAGAAGCGGGATATGAGCGGGCCATTGAACTGGTCAAATCGATCGGTATGGAGCCTCCCAGCAACAGCGAGGCTACGTTTTCGACAGACAACGCGGTCGTGCCGGGCGAGCTTGATCGAGTCGACGACACCGATGTCAAGGGTATGTTGGGCCAATATGAGCTGCTCGAAAAGCTCGGCCAAGGTGGAATGGGGACCGTTTACAAAGCGAAACATACTCGGCTCAGGCGAATTGTGGCACTGAAAGTCCTGCCTCCGAGTCTGCTGCAGGATGCATCGGCGGTTGCCCGGTTCGATCGTGAAATGCATGCCGTTGGACAGCTCGACCATCCCAACATTGTCCGAGCCAGCGACGCAGGTGAATTCGAGGGGACTCACTACCTCGTGATGGAGCTAGTCAACGGTGACGATCTGGCGGTGATTGCCAGTCGTCGGGGGCCGCTGGGCGTCGCCGAAGCTTGTGAAATCATCCGGCAAGCCGCCGTGGGTCTTGCTCATGCCAACGACAAAGGCTTGGTGCATCGGGATATCAAACCGTCCAATCTGATGCTGACAGAATCGGGGCAGGTCAAAATTTTAGACATGGGTCTGGCGCTGCTGGACGCGCCACTGGATGCCGCCGAAGGCCTGACGTCGACGGGGCAAGTCATGGGGACTCTCGACTACATTGCTCCAGAGCAAGTAACCGACAGTCACGCAGTGGATATTCGAGCGGATATCTATTCGCTGGGGTGTACGTTGTATCGGCTGCTGTGTGATCGCGCGCCCTTTCAAGATGCCAAGTACCGCAATGTCATCTACAAAGCGATGGCGCATGTGGATGCTACACCGCCACCACTTGCTCAGCGGCGTGCGGACTTGCCCGATGAAGTGATCGCGATCGTCGACAAAATGCTTGCCAAAAGTCCCGATGAACGTTTTCAAACCCCCAATGAACTAGCCGCCGCGTTGATTCCGCTGACTGTGGGTCACGATCTGTTGGCTTTGTTGGCCGAAATGCCTGCTGCTGACACATCTACGACCAACGCACGCGCTGCCAACGTGGAAGCACCGACCATTGATTCAGTTTCGGTGGCGACCGAAACGAATGCTAGCGAAACGGTGGCAGATTCCCCGTTGCAGGCCAGTTCGTCCATGAACGGTGGCCGCCGCATTTGGCCGCTCATCACTGGGCTGGGCGGTGCCGCGATGTTGTTGATTGTGGCTAGTGTGTTTTTCTTACAGACGCCCCAGGGAATCTTGCGAGTCGAAATCAACGATCCCGATATCGAAGTCCGCGTCCAAGGCGATAGCGTTGTCTTGCACAGCGACGACAAAGACCCGATCACACTGGCTGCGGGCGAACATGCACTGACAATCACGCGCGGAGAGTTCAGCTTTGACACGAAACAATTCACGTTGAAGAAAGGTGAGACGACGACCGTCAAAGTCGAACTGATGGACGGCGTGCTGCAAGTTGCATCGTCAGACGGGTCGATGCTTGGTGAGAAACAAATTCGGGTTCCTTCGCCAAATCTCAAGCCATTACCGAAGTCAGCTCCGACGCCGCCAGCGAGCGATATCGCTCAAGTCTCCAGCGCCAGCCCAACTCCCGAGGACGATATTCGATGGGCTCACGAAGATTTGAAAGCGGTCATTACGTTGCGTGACGATACAGGCTCTGAGTCAACCGTCGGTCCCGATCAGCCGCTCCCGGAAAATCCGGGGGCAATTGTTGGGCTCATCTTTTCGAGTATCAATCCGGCGACCGATGCCGATCTGCGACGTGTGGGCTCCTTCGCCGAGCTGGAGTCCCTTGCTTTTCGCGGTACGACTAAATATTCCCCTACGTTCATTGGGAGTGCTCAAGGTATCCTTGAACTGGGGCGACTTTCGAAGTTGCGGACTCTCGATCTTGGGGGTTTGCCAGAGGGATCGCGTGGTGAGAAGGTGCTTGCAAATCTGGCCCTTGAGTATCTACACCTTCCTTACGCGGACGTCAATGAATGGGCAGCCGCGGCCGCGGGACACCCGACGATTACCAGCCTCAGTTGCTACCGTGCGCACATCTCCGATACGGCGTTGAAGGGACTTGAACAGAGCAAGGGGTTGAAGTTGCTCGACCTCCGTGCGGCCGGAAGTCACAGCCCCGACGCGATTCAACAATTCGCGGACGCCGTGCCGGGATGCCGCATCAGATTGTCGACATCTGAATTCATCGAACCGCGCGAATAAGAATAGCCGACGGGCGATTGTCGATTCGATTGGCTGTTTTGCGAATGATGCCGGAGTTTTATCTGACCCAATAGCAAAATTTTTGTGTGGCGCTTCTTCGAAGTACTTCTTAGGTGGTGAATGGTCGGTGCGCGGAAGTACTGATTTTTTTGGCACTCTTTGCACATCCACGACATCCAGGAAATGAAGCGAAATACACCATGGCCAGACCAACCTTCAGTGACCGTTTCCTGCGCCGCAAACCAGCCCGACGGATCGCAAGCAGGCGGCGTCGTCCGTTTCGGCTTGAGCAACTCGAAAAACGCAACTTGCTCGCCACGTACGTTGTCAATAGCCTGTCCGATGACGTCAATGATGCCGCCGACTTAAATGGTCGAGTGACGTTGCGGCAGGCACTCCTCGCCGCGTCATTCGACAATTCGCGGCCTTCACGTCTACCGTCGGGCGAAGAGGTGGACATCATCCGCTTCGCTGATTCCTTATTCACCGACGGTGCTAAAACGATCACGCTGAAGCCCGAGCAGCACTTGGATCTGATCTCGTCGCGGGTCCCGGCGGGAGCGTTATTTGTCGACGGTAGCTTTGACAACGCGGACCCCTTCATCGCCGACGGCGGCAGTGTCTCGATCGTTGGTCCAGGGCCCGATCTGTTGACGATTGACGCGGGTGGTGCCGATAACATCTTCATCACGGAAGATGTCGTCAACATCTCAGGCATTCGACTGACTGGCAGTCAGCAACGTGCGATTCGAGCGAGGGTGGCGCCCCCTTCGAATTATTCAGGGACGGTCTACGAGTCCGTCAACACGACGATCGACGACGTGAGGATCGACGGCAACCGCGGCGGTGGCATCGTTCATACTCAAGGTGTGTTGACGGTTCGCAACAGTATCATCGCCGACAACGGCTTCGTTGGCGAAACGGTGCAGCAAGCCAGCGGTGGCGGAATCGATATCGCGATTACGGGCGGCCGCAATGTGCCGTCCGTTATCATCGAAGACTCCGTTATCCGCGGCAATCAAGCATTCCAGGGTGGTGGGATCGCCAATAACGGTGGTCAACTGGTGATCTCCCGCAGTACGATCGAAGATAACATCGCCGTGGCCAGCCCCACAAACGATTCGAGCGGCGGTGGCATCTATCTTGGTTCATTCGATCATCAGCCGGCCTCTGTGGCAGTTTCGATCGATGGATCGGTGATCGCCAACAACACTGCGGATATTGGTGGCGGAATCTTTGTTGCCAACAGCAGTGTGATCGTCCGCGAGAGTTTGATCGACAGTAACAGGGCGCTGAAGTCAGGTGGCGGAGTGGCGGTCCTGGAGCAGTCTGGCTTGTTTCGCGATCCATTCTCGACGGACATGGTCTTACTCGGTCAAGACAGTCGCTTCACACTTAGCGGTAGCACGGTATCGTCGAACGTTGCACCGATCGGTGGCGGGATTGATAACCTCGGCGGCACCGTCAGTGTCACCGAGAGCACCTTCAATGATAACGAGGCGACGAAGGACGGTGGGGCGATCGCGGCTCGACGGACCATCGAGGGCGTTTTCGGTACGAATGGCCCCAGGACGGTGCTAAGCAATACGACGATCTCCGGCAATCTGGCCGCGGACTCGGGTGGCGGCATCTTTTACGATCCCATCACGATTGGCGTCGACGACGATCCTCGATACTCCGACAATCAGAAAAATGAATTGCGTTCAAACGATAGGCTGAAATCGAGTCTGGCGGGACTGAATAGCTATCTGAGGCTGATTAACGACACGATTGTGTTGAATCAAGCGGATGCGAACGCTGACTTCGTGGGATCTGGCGGCGGCTTGGCGGTCAATGAAGTTGTCGGCTCACCGGCCACGAGGCTGATCAATACCATCGTCGCGGGCAACACGATCCGTGATATTGATGCTGTGCAATTGGTTGCACCGAGCGATCTGGGATTGTTGTCATCCCAGCCGATTCGAGTCAATGAGAGTCGCTACAACCTGATCAGCGATCCCAACACGGCCGGTGGATTGATCGACGTTGGCGTAGTGGGTGTTGCACCGGAGTTAAACAATCATGTTGGCGATGCGATAGGAAACCCGTTGGACATCGATCGAATTCTGTTTCGTGATCTAGCGGATAACTTGGGAGGCCAACCTCAGGCACCACTATTCGGCACTGGTCGCCAAATCCAGCGACCTGCTGTCCATGCCTTAAAGATAAACAGTCCAGCACTGGATGCCGGGACGCCGTTCCTGCCATCAGCTACCGAGGGAATTCACTTTGATCCATCGGGCACACCGATATTTTTGTTTGGTGCACCTTACCCTGACGCCTTGCAGTCCGATCAGCGCGGGTTGCCGTTCTTGCGTGTCGATGAATCCGTCAGGGATGCAGGACAATTTGAACGACCAGTGGACATTGGTGCCTATGAAAGCCAATTACGCCCGATTTTTACCTCCAATGAACTGGTCGTTTCTACGTTGGGTGACGATGAAGATGGCGACTATTCCTACGGCAACCTATCATTGCGTGAGGCGATCAGCATTGCGAATCGCTCGCCCGATCGGAACGGCATCCGCTTCGCTCCTTCCCTGATCGAAACGGAATCAGGCGTTACGTCGACGATCGTACTGACGTCCCCGCTGCAGATCAATTTTGATTTGACACTCAGCGGGCCGGGCAGTGACTTAATGCAGATCAGCGGCAACGATCAAACGCGAATGCTGGAAATTGGTCCCCTCGCGACGGTGACAATATCCGGCCTGTCGCTGGTCGACGGCTACGGCGCTCGCAGCACGTCCCTGTTTGACACCATTTCCATGACGGCAGGTGGAGGAGCACTGTACAACGCCGGGGATGCGACGCTGAGCGATGTCAATTTCCATGACAACCGATCCGTCGACGATGGAGTTAATTTGGTGAACTCCGTTCTGTTTCTGAGCTCTGGTGGCGGCGCTATTTTAAACACCGGCACGATGTCGATTAGTAACAGTGTGGTTTCAAACAACCAGTCGGACACCGATGGCGGCGGCATTGCCAATGTGCTTCCCGAGACCGGCCGTCTACGAAATAGTTCATTACAAATCGGTCCCAACGTCGAGATTAAAAACAACAACGCTGGTAGTCTCGCTGGCAACGCGGGCGGTGGCGAGCATCGCGGCGGCGGTATCTATAGCGAAACGCCGCTGACAATCATTGATTCTACGGTGCAAGGTAATGTTGCGCGCGGCGAAGGCGGAGGCGCGTACAGCGGTCCCAATCAAACGGGTTTTTCCTCCAGCCTGACCGTTCAGCGAAGCACGTTCACCTTGAATACATCTAACGGTGGTGGCGGTGGCGCGATCCGCTCGTTGGCGGAGTTGAGTGTTTTTGATACCTCTGTTGTCACCAACGCAGCGGTGAACGAACAGGGTGATACGGCCATTGGCGGCGGTATTTACGCGACGGCCCAGGACGCGAACTCCGTTTTGATTGAGCGTTCCACGGTTTCTGACAACATCGTGGACAGCGTGAAATCACTGGGTGGCGGCATCGCGATTGACCTACTTCGCTCGGTACGTGGATTCGCAAAACCCGGAGAGTCATTCACAATCCTTAGCAGCACGATTGCGGAAAACACAGCCAAGGGTGGGGCGAATGCATTGGGCGGTGGTGTGTTTGTATTCGGCGGCGGCGTGCCAGTGATTCGCGATTCGACGATCGCTCTGAACCACTTGGAAGGATTGCTGCACCACGGACCAGGAATTTTCCTGGATGGCCCCGCAAGCATGGGAAATACCATCGTTGCCGCCAACACGTCAGCGGCATCGTCAAACGCCACGATCAGCGTCGGCGAACAGGTTTACATCTATGCCGCCCCCGAACCATCGCTGCAGATCACAAACAACGCCCCGTTCCTGTCATCTATCAATGATGGTTATCAGGGCGAACTGCGTTTGACCGAAGCCAGCATTATTCCAAGTTTTAACGGTTCACAATCAGGCATCGCGGGCGCCTCTTCGGGTGTGAATACCACTCTCGTTCTGAATGACGATCCAAACCTCTCACCGCAGTTGAGGGACAATGGTGGACGCACGCAAACCATCGCGGTCGGAGCGAACAGCAATGCGATCGATAACGGAATTCGCCAGGGACTGCTGGATCAACGCGGATTCCCAGTCACTGATCAAGCGGCGTCCATATTTGATGCCGCAGGCGCTGACAACGAGTTTGGCGATATCGGTGCCTATGAGTCCAGCCAGATTCGGACGGCCAAGTTCACCAGCGAGATTCGCGATGCCAGCCAATTTGGGACAGGGGATGCCCTGGTGTTTGGCCAAGGCTTTGACGATGGCCGCCCCAACAGCAACATCCCCAAGGCTCCCGGTTTCCTCGGAATTGAATTTGACAAAACATTCAGTGTCGGACCAGGAATTGCCACCGATCCGTTGTTTGGTACGAAATGGGGTGCCGATGCGAAGGCCGATGTGGATGGACGCATCGGTATCGAGTACGGCTACTACGTCAACTCCGGTTCCGTCGACACGTTCTATGACGGTGTTTTTGCCTACTCGATCAATAAAACATCGGACACCGAATATGTCATCGGCACGGGCACCGAACTGACCGGCGGCAGCTTGTACACCGTTTCGCCTCGGATCAGCGCCTATGCCGACTTGGTGTTTAGCTTCAACGCGACCCTGAGCGGTACCGGGTGCGTCGTGGCCTGTGCCAGCGGCACGTTGCCGATCGGTGTCAACGAGAAGATACCGTTGTTTTCAATCAACCGTCAACTCGAAGATGCCAACGGCAACAAACAGTTCAGCAAACCAGACGGCGGACTGACGACTGACAGTGAAGGAGGCAAGAACCCAGCGGCGTTCGATGGCAACATCGTGATCGCGGGACTGAACCTCAGCTCTCTCCTAGCCTATGATTTTGATGACGATGAGAGTCAAACGGACGAGGTGGCTAAGGCGCGTGAGGCCAAGCGTAAAGCCGAAATCGCCAAAGCGCAAGGCAAGCCCGGTGACCACGATGCGGAGATTCGAAAAGCGATCGATGACGAGAAAAAGGCGACCCAAAAGAAATCTGGCGACGAAACCGGTGGTGGCGCGGGGCTGAGTGTTTCGTTTGGCCAAGCCGAAGACCTGCTGGGTGTCAAAGCCGATGTCAGTGTCGGCGGCAGTGTCAAGGTGGGCGGTGTTAAAGTGGGCGTCGAAAAACCACTCGGTAGTCTGTCGCTCACCGTCCCTGATGTTCAACTGACCGATCACGAGTTTGACAACGCACAACATCGTTTATCGGCAACCACGGATGACTTTGCACGAGGCTCGGACTTAGACGCCAAACGTAATATCGCCTCACTCTCTGTCGACGTTGGTGCGATCGGGCCCTTGGGGACTTACAATTTGTCGGCGGGGCCCATCGACGTTTCCGCGACGACCGTCTCCTACGTCATCACGCCCCGTTTGGCTGTCAAACAAAGCGTTTCGGTGGAACCTTACTTCGATGCGACGCACCAAGCGGCATTCGATTTCACGTTTGACGGCGGCGGTACGATCGATGTGTATGCTGGCGCGAACGGGTCACCGCAAGCGATCGCATCTGGGGGTTCGATCAGCTTCATGCCTGGCACCGAAATTCGAGTGAACTCCAATGGGAAAACCAATGTTCACGTGACGCCTTCGGTAAATCTCGGCAACCGTTTCTCCAACGACATCGGCTTGGACTTGGATGTGCAAGGGTTGCTGGAGATCCTGAAGCTAAAGCTATCCGCGTTCGGCACCGATTTGATCGATCTGGGGCCGTTGTACCGGGAATCGCAAACGCTGCTCGACAATTTCGACATCGGCTCCATCTTTGCTTCTACCTTCGATCTACCGTCCACGAGAACGGAGCTCGCTGGCTTCGATCTCGATTCCCCGGATCCTGGTTCGGAGCGAGATGGCAAGACGCCGGGCGGTGCGTTCTTGTTGACCTCCGGTACGCCCACCCAGATTGATCCAGTCGACAATCAGACGACGTATTTCACGGTGCCGTTGATTGGTCCTGACGGTGTCGTCCACACCGACGTCAAGTTCCAGACACAAGGAAACGACACGGTATTAATTCGTCCGCCGTACGCTGGCTTGACCTTGGAGTTGCTCGATGGCAACGGTAATGTGCAAAGCGCTTATGTCGTCGATGTGGGGGGCAGCACTTTTCAGCCTGGCAACGGTCCCCAGTCATGGCGGTTGCGAGGTTTCGAGGACTTGCTCGGCAGCGAAGCGACCTTCGGAGTCAAGTTTTCCAATGGTGCGGAGCGGCACGTGACCGTCACCGCCGAAGGTGGTGCGCCGCTGACTCAAAAAGGCGATCACGTCTCGCAATTGTTAACTGCGGCGAAGCAAGCAGAGTTCGAAGCGAAGGCCAACCTGTTCGTTCGTGACAACGATTTCACGCTCGATATCGATGGCGATGGAAAGCTATTGCCGACGACCGATGGCACCTTGATCGCGCGGTACATGGCGGGCAAAACCGATTCAGCATTGATTGACGGAATCACGTCCACCGATGTGGTGTCGAGTACTGCGACGCGGACCACCGCGTCTGAAATCCTTGCGTATCTACAGGGCCTGGAATCGAAAGGTCGTTTGGATGTTGACGACAACGACGCGGTCGAAGCCAGCGTGGATGGCGTGTTGATCTTGCGACATTTTTCGGGCATCGGTGCCACGTCGACGACCCAAGCGGCATTGACGGCGGGTTTAGTGTTTTCGCCATCGAGCCAGCGAACCTTGCCTGCGGATATTCGTGCTTTCATCGATGGGGGCACCAGTCCAGCGCTCAACCAAACCTACGCCGACGATGTGTTGTCGTTCTCGGACCGGCCAGACTTACCGCAATTTCCAGTCGCCAGTGACGCGGTGATTGGTTCGTCGCCTTACGCACCTTTGCAGGCCGCTTTCGATCGCGCGATCGGCGTCTATGATTTGGCCACATTTGGGGACCTTGTGCCATTCGAAGACCTTTATCTCGTTGACGAAGACGATGCCAATGTGCGTACACTTGTTCGATCCAGCGCCGCTGGAACTCCTGGTCGCAGGATCGATGTGCCGACGGAGTTACAGAGGTTTTTAAGCGATCCGCTGTCGCCAGAAATTGATGTTCTGACCGAGCGAATCCAACGCGTGACCCGAACTCAATCGCTGGGCGTCGAAGAACCGATATTCGTTCGTATTCCCGCAGCGGCCGGCTACGAGTTCAACGTTCCGACTGGACTTGCCGTGACACAGTTGCAATTCGATGCCGGTGCTGGAGGTAACGCGTTGTTGGATCACACGGTCGCCAACTCCGGGACTGATATCGATTTCGATCTGTTCATTCCAGCCACTTCGCAGTGGTTCGAGATCTCGATGAGCACGCCGTTCACGCTGCCTGCAGGTACTACCCAGTTTGAACTGTACCCGCGTCCGTTGGTGTCCCTGCAGGCGTTGGATCCAGTCAACCAAACCAAGCCTGATCTGGATTTGAACGTGGGTCTGGTGCTGAGCGGCCCGGCGACACCAGTTCCCAATCTGACCGTGAAGATACTTGCGGATCAACAGTCGACGGTGAACCTCGATGAGATACTCATCGGTGCCGACCAGACGGCGCCGTACCAAACCCGCATCGCTCGCGATGGTGCGTATCTTTCGGTCAGCACCAACGGCGTGCCAGCGATCCTTTCAACTCAAGATCACCCATCGCAAACGACGGGGACTCACGCCTACACGTATGCCTCGCTTGATTCGAGTCGCTACGCGGTTGCCGATGACCCAAGTCGTACGCCAGCATTGGTGATCACGGGCATTCCCAATACATCGGACACCTTGACCTTGGATGGACGCGGTGGGCCGTTGTACCAATCGTTTCGTTTCGATGCCGAGCCAGGCCAACTTGCCCCGGCAAGTGGATGGAGCGATGGAATCGACGTCCAGGGGCAGGGTGTCGTCGTTGACTTGCGAAGTTCCGCCATCCACGGCGTACAACGCATCGACATGCGTGGCTCAGGTGCCAACTCGCTGACCGTCACGCCCAAGTCTCTGTATGACAACGCGAGCGAAGGCAAACCTTTGATTGTAATCGCAGGCGCTGACGACACCGTCACGCTTAGCGAAGCTGCAAGTTGGACCAAGCTACCGACGCAAGTCACCGATCCCGTCTCGGGGTTAATGTTTGACGTGTTTGAGAATAGTTTCGAGCAGGGTTCGGATCCGGTGCTCTCTTACCCGGTCGTGCTCTGGGTCTCTGTCGCCGGGAATACACCCGCGGCGCCCGCGCCACCGGCAGTTCCCGACTTTCCATTTCCTGCATCGACGCTGACGAAAGCAGTCGACAACCCGATTCAGGCACCGGGGCAGGTGGTAATGATCCCGCCATCGGATACAGATTTGACGCTCGGTGAAAAATTCACCATCGACGTGCAATACAATATTGATGCGAGTACCACGGTGCCGCCTGCTCTCTTGCTGGAAATTCATTACGATTCCACGCGAGTCGCCTTTAGCGGAGTTCCGTTCTTGCTGGGTGCGGGTTTAGTCAACGGTGCGAACGCGAACAATGCCGAGTTCGAAGTCGTGTCGGACAATGATTTGAGAACCGACACCACGATCATCTTGTCATGGAACAGCTTTTTAGGAGCTTGGCCAGCCGATTCAACGACACCCGAAAAATTGGCTACTATTGAGTTCCAAGGGTTAGACGTCAGCGGCGTGAGCGATATTCGTGTGACGGGTGTCTCGTCCAATGGTTTTCTTCTCGATGCCGATCATTCCGTTCGCGTCACGCTGGAGGGGAATCTGCCACCGACGTTCACAGCGGTAGCGCCACCGGCGGTGCATGAAGATTCCGGACCGCAGAGTTTTGAATTGGTCACGACCTCCGATGCCATCGAATTGGGGCAATCGATCAAGGGTTTCTCCGTTTCCCAACTCAGTCGCCGTTCTTTGTTCGCTGTACCACCGATGATCGACGCGAATGGACTATTGACTTACACACCGGCACCTAACGCATCGGGCGCCAGTTCGTTTGTGGTGGTGGCGTTGGACGATGCCGGTGGTTTGGGTTCAGGTTCAGGAACATCCGCACCGCAAACGTTCACGATCCATGTCACTCCACGAAACGACGCGCCGTCGTTCACGGCTATCGATCCACCTGTCGTCGATAGTGACAATGGTCAACAAACCGTCGTGGGTTGGGCCAGTAACTTTGTTCCCGGTCCTGCCGATGAAGCGTCTCAGTCGATTCGAGCCTACGTCGTCTCGACCGTTGATACAGACATGTTTGATGTCTTACCAGCAGTGGATGTTGCTGGCAACTTGACCTACACCCCGAAACCCAACGTCGTAGGTCGCGCCCGATTCACGGTCAGTGCCCAGGACGATGGGGGAACCGCCAATGGCGGTACCGACACGTCGGTACCCATCGCCTACGGGATTACGCTGATCGATCCACCGAATATTACAGTCCAACCCGAGAATGCGGTCGGCGTTTTCAATCACGAAGGTAGCTTGACAGTCACGGCCACCGGCAACGATCCATTGCAGTATCAGTGGATCATTCATGAAGATAAAGCTGTCGATGGTTACCTGTTGGGCGCGGACAAGCGGACGCTTACCTTTCCGCAG
Organism: Allorhodopirellula heiligendammensis; assembly: GCF_007860105.1. Lineage (NCBI taxonomy): Bacteria > Pseudomonadati > Planctomycetota > Planctomycetia > Pirellulales > Pirellulaceae > Allorhodopirellula > Allorhodopirellula heiligendammensis. Next base: position 2,588,168 of record NZ_SJPU01000002.1, on the reverse strand, counting down.
TTGCTGGAGAACGAAACCGGTGACTATCAAGTCATCGTCACCGATTCTGGTGGCTCTACGATCTCGGATTCAGTCAGCCTGGGCGCTCAACTCGATTTTCAGAACAATCCGTTTCATTTCATCTACGACTCGACAAACTCCGTTGGATTCAATGATCCGGTGGAAGGTGATGGATATAAACAAGACCTTGAAACAGCGGCAGCGTATGTTCAGCGGTTATTGTTCAACTTCTTGCCCGCGGGTGTAAAAGTTGATGTCCTGGTGCGATCGCTCGAAGGCATGATACCTAAAGTTGAGATTGATTCTGAATACGAGATCAGTGGACCTGGCTTCATTCGTAGTGTCGCATCCGAAAAGTTGGCGTCGGGTAACGATCTCAACGGCAGCGCCATCGACGTGACATTGGATGTCACCTTCCCATCCTCGGCCAGCCCGTTCACGTTCGAATGGAGTGTTGATGAATTGCAGTCAAATCCGGATACCGCGATTGATACGGTGTCGTTCCTGTTGCACGAACTCACGCATCTGTTTGGTTTTGATTCCAATATTCAGCAAGATGGCACCAGTCGGGTCAGCAGCGAGAGCGACGATGGACGTGGTCGCGTCTGGACGGAGTTTGACCGCCACCTAGGTGACAAGGATGGACATCTGCTGATCGATCCCGTGTCGTTTGAACTGAATCAGGCGATGTGGGACAGGATCAGCACCGGCGGTCGAGATGCCAATGGTGGCGGAACGCCCGATGGAGGACTGTATTTCCACGGCGCAATCGCCTCGGGACCGTCCAGCCTGGGCGGTTACAATGGTCCGATTCCGATCTATTCACCGCCGATATGGGTGGAAGGCGAAAGCGGTCGGCATCTCGCTCTCTCCGATACTGACTCGTTGATGACTGCGGGCTTGCTCACTGGCTTGCGCCCGCTTGAGCACAGCAAAGTTGAAAAGGCGATCCTGCGTGATACCGGCTACAAAGTCGACGAATCCAATCTACCAACGTTCACTTCGATTCCGGCAACCTATGAAGCGACCGGTCCGAGTGGGATCAGCGTTTCGGCGTTAACCGCTTCCGCGACCGATGATTCAGATCCCAACCCGATCGTAACCGCCATCGCAGCGGGGGCGTCGTTCTTATTCCCCGACCATACCTTGCCGTTGGGCAAGACTCGCGTCTTATTTCAAGCGATCGACTACTTCGGCAATGTCAGATTCGCCGAGCAAGAGATTTCCGTCGTGGACACCACGGCGCCGTCACTTCTGTTGGAGAGAGACACCGTCGTATTGGATGCTGGCCAATCGCTCAGCAATGCCTTGGCGATGATCAATCCGCAAGCAACCGACCTGGTTGATGAATTCCCCACGATCGTCAACGACGCACCTGCTGTATTGCCCAACGGGATGACAACGATCGTATTCACGGCAACCGATCGATCTGGCAACGTCAGCACTGCGACCGCGACGGTCAGCACCGCTAAGGAAACGCCCGTCGTAACGTGGGCCAATCCAGGGGATATCGTCGCTGGAACTGCGCTCGGGGCTAGCCAGCTCAACGCATCCGCCAACGTTCCCGGCAACTTTGTTTATACCCCTGCTATTGGAGCGATACTCAGCGCAGGTGCCAGTCGTTCGTTGAGCGTCACGTTCACGCCGACCGATACGGTCACGTACGAATCCGTAACGGCATCAGTAACACTGAATGTATTGAACCAGAAAGATCCCGATATCGCATGGCCGATGCCCGCCGACATTGTCTTTGGGAGTGCGCTCAGCATGGCTCAGCTTAATGCGACCTCCACAGCGCTCGGCACGTTCGTCTATACACCAGCACTGGACACCGCCTTGAATGCGGGCAACGGCCAGACGTTGTCGGTCACCTTCACTCCCGATGACACGACACGATTCAACACGATTACCAAGACCACGTCGATCAACGTGTTGAAAGCTGATCCTGTGGTCGCGTGGACCGATCCAACGGCGATCTTCGCGGGCGTCGCATTAGGAACCGATGAACTCAATGCTACCGCGAACATTCCCGGCAGCTTTGTCTATCTCCCGGCCAGCGGAACGGTGTTGACCGCCGGAACCAGCCAATCACTCTCAACTACGTTCACACCGACCGACACGTCCAATTACAACACGGTCACGACATCGGTCACAATCAATGTGCTCGCTCTGTCTCTGGATTTTGGCGACGCGCCGTCGCAAACGCAGTCTGGATTCGACTCGAACTATCCGGTGACCAAGAATCAGGATGGGGCCAGCCACGTTGTGGGGAGTCTGTTCTTAGGTGCAGCCGTCGAAGCTGAAATCGATGGCACAGCGAGCCAGGATGCTGCGGGTGACACCGATGACGATGGCATCTTTTTCTTAACGAATCCCGTCGTTGGCACATCGACGACCTCCAGCGTCCGCGTGCATAGTTCGGGTACTGGAATTGTGGATGCATGGCTCGATTTTAATCGCGATGGTGATTGGAATGATCTTGGTGAGAAGATCATCAGCGGTGCTATCGTCAATGCGGGCGACACCTTGATCAGCTATCCGGTCCCTGCAGGAGCTTTAGCGGGCAGTTCCTATGCCCGCTTCCGCCTGTCCACCCTCGGCAGTGATCTGCCGACGGGCCCGGCGGAGGACGGTGAAGTCGAAGATTCTCAAGTTGATCTGCTCAGCGGCACGGCCTCTCCCACTGTTACTCTCCGATCGGTTACTTCGGACAACATGCTGAGTCTGGGACCCGATTTCGTTAGGTTGATTTCGGGAACACTGACCCAATTTGAAGCACCGAACGATCAAGTCGGCACGATTGATTACCAACCTCTGACCACGCCCGAGGCGATCAATGTGGTTTTGTCAGCCGACTACGCGGTGACCGCCGATCAAATCCAATTTCGCGCTTTCGCAGATGGCTCCAGTGTTAACCTTAGCGGCGCCGGTGGCTCGATCGATCTGACCAACGTCGCGACGCAGGCCGCCCAGGGCCGCGTTACGCTGGACCTGACCCATGGCGACACCAGCTCAGCGACCATTGATGCTGGCCTGGCGCAGAAATGGTCATCGGATACGTTGCCCATGCAAGTGATGATCGGTGCGAATGATCACTTGTTGTTCACCCATGCTGAAGAATGGCGGATGACTGATCCGGTCGGGATGGGCAGCACGTTTCAGCTGACGGCTGCTACACAGAGTGGCGACGCGGCGATCATCGTCAGTGCGGCACAGCCATGGCAGAACTTTATCCGATTGAACGATGTCAATGTTGATGGATTTGTGACGGCTCTGGATGCTCTACGCGTCATCAACGAACTGAACGAACCGAAATTCTCGGACTCCGACGGACGATTATTCGATCGCGCTTCGCTGACAGAGAATCCTAGGTCCTACTATGACACCAACGGTGATGGATTAGTGACGGCTTTGGATGCCCTACGGGTCATCAACGAGCTCAACACACAGCCCGCAGGAGGGGAACCCATTGAAAACGCCAGCCAGGGATGGTCACTCGCCGCCAAGGTGACCCCTCTCGCGGTGGCACGGCATATTCGCACATCCAACGGCGAGTCGGTGCCCACACGCGAAGAATTGCGAGTGAGCCCGCGCTCGGACAACCCCAGTGTGATGAGCACGGATCTCGTGATGCGTCAACGAGCCCCAGCGGATCGGCGATCTTTCTCCGCAGACGAAAATTCGTTGGCCGATAAAGACTTGCATGCGGTCGATGAACTGTTCGCGAAAGAAGCGTTTGCCGATATTCGCGTATTGTGAAGTAGGGCCGGTTCCACCGGCCACATGCGTTGGATGAGCGACGCTTAGGGTAGGAACCGGCCCTACCTGCTAGACTGTTAGTATCTGATTATTGCTTCCTTTCTTCCATGGATATTTAAATGAGTGCTAACCGACGTGATTTTCTCCGCACGACCGCCGCTGCTGGATCTGCCCTGTCAATCGCAGGCTCTGTACCGGCCGCTGAGGGAGCCGATTCGCAGAAACGTCGCCTCGCCGCGATTGGTGTGGGTGGTAGCCGTGGTCGCTACAACCGCGGCGGGAGCATCGCTCGGGGGGCTGCGAAATTCGCTAACATGATCGCGGTCTGCGATGTCGATGATGTACATGCTGCGGAATTCAATCAAGACTTTGGCGGGAAACTGAAGACATACCGCGATTACCGGGAGCTGCTGGAGAAGGAAAAGCCAGAGGTCGTCACCATCGGTACCCCTGATCACTGGCACGTGCCCATTGCTATCGCCGCCCTCCGCAGTGGTGCCCACGTGTACTGTGAGAAGCCGCTGACGCTCACGATCGACGAGGGTAAACAGATTCGCAAGGTGGTTGAAGAGACCGGCAAGGTATTTCAAGTGGGGACGCAGCAGCGGAGCGACATATCTCGCTTTCTAACCGCGATCGCGATGGTGCAGAGTGGACGCCTCGGCGACAACGTCAACGCCTATGTGGCGATTGGGGGCGCTCCCGATGGCGGCCCATTCGAGAACACCGCCGCTCCCGAAGACATCGATTGGAACCTGTGGGTAGGACCCGCACCTGAGGTCAAGTATTGCGATGAACGCCGCCGGTTTTTCCGCTGGTTCTTCGAGTACTCGGGTGGAAAGATGACGGATTGGGGGGCTCACCACATTGATATTGCCCAGTGGGCGCTCGCGCCAGGTGAAACCGGACCTGTCCGCGTTTTAGGTAAAGGCACGTTCCCGCAACGGGTGCCCGCTGACTTCAACTGGAACTCATTCCTCAACGGGGAAGCGTCGTTGCCCAACGGCTACAACACGGCAACCAAGTTCCATATTGACTTGGAGTATGAAAACGGATCGACACTCAGCGTCAACGATCACTACAAGCGGGAAAACGACAACGTCGATTTTCCCAATGGCATCCTGTTCGAAGGCAGCAAGGGCCGTATTTTCGTCAATCGTGGCAAGCTCGAAGGCCGTCCCGTTGACGCGTTGACGGATGCCGATCGCCAGCAGCTCGACGAGCTGATCATCCAGCTGTGCAAGGGCAAGAAGCCTGGAAATCACATGGCAAACTTCTTTGAGTGCATTGAGGATGGTGGAGTGCCGATCTCCGACGTATGGTCACACCATCGCACCATGACGACCTGTCACTTGTGCAACATCTCACTCATGTTAGGCCGTGAACTGAAATGGGATCCGAAAGCCGAACAGTTCGTCGACGACGAGCAGGCCAATGCGTTGCTCAGCCGGAAGTCGCGAGAAATTTCCTGAACTGCTCGGGCATTGATAACTGCGGAAAAATGTCGCACCGGCTCGAGCCTTGCAACGCAGCAGATCTGATCTATTGTGCCTGCATTGGAACCATTTCGGGTGCTGGCGTCTCGCTCCGGCTGCCATCCTTGCCGAGTCCATGTGACTGTGCCGTCCGGCGTCGCAGCTGAGGCTCCGAACTCAACGCCAGGTGATTGAACTCTCCTCTGCCTATGAAACCGTCCACCGCATCCGCGTTCACCGATGACGTGCTGGCCCGCCATGACGGGGTTGCGATTGCACGCTTAATACGTGATCGAGAGGTGAGCGTGGCGGAGGTGATTGCGGCGGCCATCGAGCGGGCAAACCAGGTTGATCCGCTTCTGGGAGCGATCGTCACGGACTGCTTTGACGCAGCTCGGCAGCGTGCTCGGAAGCCGCTCGATGGGCCATTTGCGGGTGTTCCCATGTTGATCAAGGACCTGACTGACGTGGCGGGCATGCCAACGAAATACGGTACGGCAGCTTTAGAGAACTCGCTGCCTGTCCACCGCACCCACCCGATCGCTCAGCAGTTGTTGGATATGGGGATGGTCTGTTTGGGTAAGAGCACGATGCCAGAATTCGGGTTCACCGCGTCGACAGAGTTCCCCGATCGTCCTCCCACACGAAACCCATGGAACCTTGAGCACACACCCGGTGGTTCGTCGGGCGGCTCGGCCGCACTGGTCGCTGCCGGAGTGGTGCCCATCGCCCATGGCAGTGATGGAGGTGGTTCGATTCGTATCCCCGCCTCCTGTTGTGGGCTGGTGGGATTGAAGCCCACGCGTGGTCGGCTGCTTCCTTCTCAGGGCCGCGAGCCTTTCGTGGGTATCGTGACTGACGGGGTACTCACACGTTCTGTTCGCGATACCGCGATGTTCATGGCGGAAGCGGAACGGCTGAGCCCACGCCGAGGGTTCATGCCCATCGGACATGTCCTGCGGCCGCTGGACCGCTCTTTGCGAATTGCTGCGGTAGCGGGTGACTTGGTAGATAGGTCGGTCGATCCGGTGGTGAAGCGAGAGTTTGCGGCGACCTTGAAATTGCTCGAATCCCTGGGGCATCGCGTCACTCCCGTCGAGCTGCCCAATACGGAGCAGTTTGCCGAGGACTTCCGAAATTTTTGGTGTCTGTTAGCCTGGACGGCAATGTCGACTTCGAGACGGCTAATCGATTCGAGTTTCGACCGAAGCCGAGTGACGGGATTTGTGAAGGAGTTGGCCGGCCAGATGCCACGCTGTCTACATAAACTGCCCGGCGCGGTGATGCGACTGCGTAAATCGTCTCAACGTAGTGGTCGATTGTATTCTCAATACGACGTCTTGGTCGGTCCCACGATGGGGGAGCGACCACCGCTGATCGGCCACCTTGCGATGGAATTGCCGATGGAGGTGCTCCTGCAGCGAATGCGCAAATTAGCGTGCTTCACTCCTTTGGCGAATGCCACAGGAGTACCCGCCATCAGTCTCCCGCTCGGTTTCGATATCGAGAAAAACCTCTCGATTGGAATGATGTTCAGTGCCAATCTCCAGCAGGAACGGCTGCTGTTGGAGCTGGCGTTGCAATTGGAAGCCGCTCAGCCATTTCGGTTGCTCGGGTGAGCAACCCCAGCTGCAAATATCTGGCTGCAAAGATTAAGAAGCTGCTCAACGACCTTTCGTATACCAGCCACTGTCGTGTGACTGTTGACGCACTTTGGATTGCCACGAATTGGCTTGCGTCGGCCGAGCCGGTGCTGGTTCGGTGGCACGGCCGGTCGCTGCCTCGCGTGGCGAATAGGCGGGCATGCGGTCACTGGTGCCTTGGATCGACGCTTCGCGAACCGGGACGCTGAGGCGTTGCGGCTGATTGGAGTGTCCCGACGTTCGCGGCGCGCCGCGGTAGTACGAAGCCGAGGGTGGCGGCAGCGCCGGCAGCAAGTCAGGGGCTGTTAGCTTCTCGGATGAATCAAACGGATTGTGATAGTCGTCCGGTGCGGGGATCGGGCGAACTCGGGGGGCCGAATCAGATGATTCGTAAACCAATCGATTATTTCCCTGAGCACTCGGACCTCCGGTTGTCAATCCTTGCAGGTCTCGCTCATCACGCTCGATCTCTGCACGGGTGCGCTGGGATGCATCATCCGCCGATGATCGGCTGTTGTCCGGAGGATTGAGTTGATAATGCGAATCTGTTGAAGGCCGTGGGGCTTCAGAATTGTCCCTGCTACGACTGCTGCCATAAGGATCGCTATTCGCATTCTCCGGTGCACCGTAGGACGGAATTGCCGGTGCTGTTTTCGCTGCAGACTCTTTCTCAGTGGCGGTGCGGCCAGCTTCGTAGCCTTGTCGATAGGCGTCGTCAACGGCCGCTGAGCTGTCGCGCTGATCTGAGTACGCGGGCTTGGCTGACTGCAGGCTGGGGGCGGAAAGCGGCTTGAGATCCGCTTGCACTTCGCGTTGGTAACTGGGAATGCTCGGCGAAGAGCTGCCCGTCAATGGACTCAGGTTCGCGTACACGTCGCTCGTATCGGTATCCGGGTAACTCAGTCGACCAGAAAAATTCGACGTGATAGGCGGCGGTGGTAGCGTGGGGGGATCTAGTGGCTGCAAATCGCCGTTGGCCGTTGTACCTCCGAGTGAACTTCCGTAGCCGTTCGGTAGGACAGTCGATGGAATGGAGGAGGTACCGTAGAGCGTGCCTGCGGAGGAATCGCATGGGGACGTGGCATTGCACGGGGCAATCCCCGAAGGTGTCATTTCATACGACGTACCTGGAGCTGGCGTTTGGGCGTAAGACGCTGCCGGTTCGAAGGTTGTATAGGGTGTACGCTGCACTTGCTCGACCGTCGATGCACAGGATTGCTGAATCGTTACCGTCGTTCCGGTGACCGGGTCGACTGTGGTTGCCGGTCGGTAGTAGGTGACCGGAGCGGAGTAATACGATGTTCGATATCCAGTCCCCAATAGCGAATCAAAGAATCTCGCCAGGCCACCTCTCGGTGGGGCAGCGTAGGTTGTGGTGACAGGCAGCTGTACCGAGGAGCCGTAATTCGCTTGATAGGTCGTTGCCGGTGTTGTGATGACACTGGGCGAAGCAGAGGCGTAATTATTGGGATAGACATTTCCGATCCCGTAGGGCGCACCACCCGCAGGCACCGCACCACGATATCCCGAAGTGATCGGAAGATCGGAGTATACCGATGGGTTATTGAGCGGGACGGCCGCGTAGGCGGGCTGCTGAACCGAGCTGGGTTGCGCGTAGATACTCGAGCCCGCCAGTGGCAACACCGACGAATTCGGCGCAGCGGTCACCACAGGCGTGTATCCTGCGGTATAGGGAGTGTATCCGGCCCTATAGGGAGTGTATCCGGCCGTGTAGGGCGCCGTTGGGCAGGCTGCCGCGTAACCGGGGGTCACCGGCACGGCCGGGGCGACCGCGTAGGCCGGTTGCCGACCGTACAGCCAGTCCGTCAAGCAACATGCCGATGCCGGGGTCGTGGAGGTCACGCAGGCAACCAACGCATAGAGTGTGCGACGAGCAGGGGTCATTCGTGATAAGTGGGCAGGCATGGGCCATTCCAACGGTTAGCGTTTAAAGCAAAAATCAGTCGTGTGAAACACGGGCGCAGCATCACCAAATTCGCCGATCTGGGAGAGGTTCCGGTCCAAGTGAACGTCGCAGCCTCGGGTTGGTCAATGGTTCTTGAGCGAATATTTTAATCTTGAGAAGAGTTGCCACCCATCAGATTCCGGTCAAAATGACTGTAGCGATTAATTTGCCGCACTGAGTGGGGTGAGGGACAGCTAGCCACGACGACTAATGATGATAATTGGGCATTGGGTCTGCCGTGCGATTCGTCGCGTAAAGTCGCCAAAAAGTTTTTGCCGAGGGCCGAGTCGCTGAACTCCCAGTACGATCAATCCGTGTTCACCGGCTCGATCGACAATCGTGCCAATCGCATCGTCACTGGCAATGACCTCGACATCCCCACCGTGACTGGAGTTCTCTTGAGCAGTTCGCTTGAGGTCTTTGGCAATGCGGTTGCGATCGGACGCGGACATGCCAGTAGGGACGATCCGTAAAAACTGCACCTTTCGTTTTTGATTGCGAGACAGGCTACTGAGCAGGCGTGTGAGGAGGTAGTCGTGGCCGCCCTGCCCGCCGACTGGAACGAGGATTCGATCGGCATGTGCCAACTGCCAATCCCTGGGGGCGCGCAGCACCACGACGTCCGATGCCAGTTGACTGAGCAGACTCTCGAGCGGCGAGTCAGTGCTGTCTTGTGTGATTTCGCTTAAGCCCAGTAGCACTGATTCGCAGCGGTGCAGTTTCGCCACACGGGCGATCTCTTCGAGTGGCTTCGAGGATACCGTCGTCAGCGTCTCGCAGGGAATGCCCAATCGCACGGATGCTTGTAGAATCCGCGACTGTACGCTGGCCAGTCGTTGCAAGGGTTTCACGTCAGCGACAGGGTCCCAGTCCACGGGTGCCTCCACGACCGTTTGCACAAGAACCCGACCCACGTTCCAAGGGACGAGTGTTTCCGCCAGGGCAACCATGGGGCCAGCGTTATGCGGGTTGGCAATCGGTACTAACATCAATGGCGTGCTGCCTCGCAGTCTCGCCAGTTCAGGGTCGGAGGCGATATTCGAAACATCCGTTAATCTCGCTCGCCGCGCAAACAGGGTCAGGAATAGGATCCCGCCCAGGGTTAACCATGCCACAGCAATGTACCCTGCAGTCGGTACGGCAATTCCTTGGAACGTCGCCAAACTGAGGCAGGCTAGCCCGCCTAAGACAGGCACCAGTGGATACGCCGGAGATCGGAACGGTGGGGGCGATAGGCTGCGTCGACGGATCAGCACTGCCAGGCCGTGGGCGATAGCAAAGGTGACCAGGAAAATGAGACTCGACGCCGCACCCGCAGCCGCCACGTCCGGTAAAGCGATGATCAAGCCGCCGATCAGCAGCATCGTAACGAGTACTGCGACCCAGGGCGTCTGTGAGTGTCCGCTCAGTCTCGAGATCCATGATGGCAGCGTATGATCGCGCGACATTGCCAACGCGATCCGCGACGCTGCAAATAAGTTGGCCTGCAAAGCCGTGAACATTGACAGCAAAGCGGCGGCGATTACCAGCCAGTAGCCCGTCGTCCCCAGAAATTGTTCAGCCGCCACCGCTACAACGACCTCTGGATCTTCGGCGGCGAGTTCTGCGATCGACATGCCTGGCGGTGTACCGACGACGGTGAGCACAAACAGCAGCGGCAGATAGATCAGCAGCGCAATGATCAATGATAGGATCATCGCCCGCGGAATATTTTTGGCTGGATTGCGAACCTCACCGCCTACCGCGGCGATCAAATCAAAGCCTTGCAAAGCAATGAAACTGTAGCCCATCGCCTGGATCAGCCCTCCCGTCCCGGCAATCAGAAACGGGTGCAGCGCATGCCGCGTCTGGGATGGGCTTTGGCTGGCTACCGCCCACATGCCGCCCGCGATCAAGACCGAGAATACGAGAAGTTTCGCGGCATTGACCCACGGACCGCCCCCGCCGCTGCGAAGCATCATGACCAGACCCAGCAGCAGGGTGGTCGCTAAGGCGATCGAGGGAACAAGACGCTCGTCGCCAACCCAGGCCGGTGCACTGCCCCGCTGGGCAAGCACTTCACTCAACATGAGGGCGGCGAAACTACCAAAGCCAATCGCGTAGAGCACTGCCGCGACGATCGATGCGAACCACACCACCCAACCGACTGTGAAGGCCGCTTCGACCGACAGCACTTTGCGGCTGAAGAGATAGGTGCCGCCCGATTCAGGGAACTTGGACGACATCTCCGCAAAGCTTAACGCCGTCAGCAGGGCGATCAATCCATTGAGAGCAAACGCGACGATCGCCCCCGGTCCCGTCACGGCAAACGCCACGCCCGCTAAGGCGAGTATTCCGCCGCCGACGATCCCGCCCACGCCGACTCCGGTTGCGCCAATAAGCCCCAGATGTCGACGAATGGGTGGCGTGACTTGAGATGCAGCGTCAGGAGGGGTGTCATGATCGGAGTCGTTCATCCTGGATTCACCCTGTTGTGAATCATCATTGATCATTGACTGGGCGTCGCTGATATCGGATGGCTCGGGATCGATGAAGAGTTTGCTTGAAGGCCTTTGGCTGGTGTCTCGGCTTGCAGCCGATCGATTTGTGCTTGTCGCTCCCGGCGACGGCGACGCTGCTCGTCGGTCACTTGGGCGGCGCAGCGCGGGCAGGCCACGCCATGTTCATATCGAGAATCGTCTTTCATCTCGGGTGTCACCGGCCACCCACATCCGTGACACAGAACATGCTGGCCCGTTTGCAGTTGGTGGTCCACTGACACGCGGCTATCGAAAACAAAGCACTCGCCCTGCCAGCGAGAATGGTCTGGCGACACTTTTTCCAAGTAATTGAGGATACCGCCTCGCAGGTGGTAGACTTCCGAAAAACCGCATTCCTTCAGGTAGGCTGTTGATTTTTCGCAGCGAATCCCGCCGGTGCAGAACATCGCGACTTTCGGATGCCGCTCAGGGTCGAGGTGTTCAGCGACGTACTTGGGAAACTCGCGGAAGGAATCCGTGTTCGGGTTCACCGCTCCAGTGAAAGTTCCAATCTCGATTTCGTAATCGTTGCGGGTGTCAATCAAGATCACGTCCGGATCGTCCACGAGCGCGTTCCAGTCCTCAGGATCGACGTACGTTCCGACACTGTGGAGCGGATCGATACCGTCGACACCCAAAGTGACGATTTCTTTTTTCAGCCGCACGCGGGCACGTCGAAATGGGATCTGCTCGCACGTTGACCACTTCACGTCCGTCGACGCAAATGGCTTGTGAGCATCATAGTCAAGGTTTCGCAGCCAATTCACGAACGCTCGCAGTGCTGCAGGCTCACCCGCGATTGTGCCGTTGATGCCTTCGTGGGCGAGTAACAGCGTGCCAAAAATGCTCTCCTGCTGCATTCGATCGAGTAGCGGAGCTTGGAGCGATGCGTGATCGGTCAGCGGGGTAAAGCGATACAGAGCCGCCACCAAGACAGGGGCTGGCTCGGTTGGCGAAAAGCTAGAATTAACGGCGTGGTCGGTCAAGACAATTCCACCGCAAACGAGACGAGAAATGGAATGGAGTAGATGAATTGCAAGAGTCTACCGGCGACCGCCCGAATCGGCAAATCAAGATGGTTCAACGCAGTCACTCCGCGCAACATCGAGTCGTCCATGTTATGATGCGTGCATGAATAAAACGCTCCTCCGAAAAATGGCTGTCAACTTGTCACGGTGTCTTCTTTGCGTCGCCATGCTGGTGCTCGTCGGCTGCGCTAAAACGCCCAGCTCTTCCGGTGATTCGACGCTCACCCAATCCGACGAAAAATCGCAGCCGGCAACCGAGGCTGGCTCCAAGTCGGACCCAGGGACCACCGAAGCCTCTGACAAGCAGAAGTCCGCTGCGAAAGCGACGCCTGCCCAAGTGGAACCACCTGCCAAGCCGACCGTGGATGTCGCCAAGTTCATGGAAGACGCTCTTGAGGGACGCACCGAGGCGATTGAGCAAGCCATTGATGCCGGAGCCGATATCAATGTGCGTGACGAGGAACAGCGAACCGCCTTGATGCTCGCTGGTTTCAACGGACATACCGCGACGGTCAAGCTATTGCTCGAACAGGGTGCGAACGTCGGTGACCGCGATTCCATGGGCCGTACAGCATTGATGTTCGCCGCGACTGGCGACAACGCAGCGACCTGCAAATCGCTGCTCGATGCGGGGGCTGACGTCAACGCAACCGACACCGGCGAGGGGTTTACAGCGCTCATGCACGCCGCCTCCGAGGGCCAGCTCGAGGTGGTGAATTTGCTACTCGAGCACAAAGCCGACAAAGGACGCCGCGACATCGACGGCGACACCGCCAAGAGTTTTGCTGAAAAGAACGGGCACTCCGAAGTCGTCCGCGCACTCTCGAAATAAGCTGGCATCGGCCATGTGGCCGACGTTACCCAGCAGATCCTGCTCGCAATCGCTAGCTCGGTCGACCAATGGTCAGCCGACGGACGCGAAGCATCATTTCGCCGTTGGGTCCACACCATTGCACGTCATATCGTGATCAAGTTCATGGCGGGCGTCCGTCGCCATCCTGCCCCGCTCGGCGGCTCGGACGCAATTCGAATGCTCATCGCCCGCATCCGCCATCTGATCGATGAGGTGATGAAGTGACCAGGCAATCATTGAAACACGATCATCCAGATGACGAGGTGTTGGCCGCATCGATCCACGGTGACGTTGATGACGTTCTCGAGTCCGTCCTGATTTCGCATCTGGATCAATGCCCAGCATGCTGTGATCGGTTGCAGCACCTAGCGGCCGATCCAACGTCGTGCGAGCGGATTACTCAGTCGCTCAGCCGGGAGTGTCTGGCAGCGCGGTCGACGGATTTCGCCGATCATGGCACCGGGAACCTCGCTGATTTTGCCGTGACATTCTTGCAGCCGTCGGATCACCCCGACGCGATCGGTCGCTTGGGAGACTACGAAGTCTTGTCGGTGATTGGCCAAGGCGGCATGGGGATTGTGCTGAAGGGGTTTCAAGTAGAGCTCAATCGCCCGGTTGCGTTAAAGGTCATGTCGCCGCACTTGGCGACCCTGGCGATCGCGAGGCAGCGGTTCATGAGGGAGGCGCTTGCGACCGCTGCGATCGTGCATCCCAATGTGATGCCGATTCTATCGGTCAGCGAATCTTCGGCGCGATTGCCATTTCTGGTGATGCCCTTTGTCGCCTGCCACTCGCTCCAGCAGCGGTTGGCTGCCGACGGGCCGCTGCCGATGGAGGAATGCTTGCGGATCGGAGTGCAAGTCAGTGCGGGACTCTCTGCGGCACACAAACAAGGGCTCGTTCATCGCGACGTCAAACCGGCCAATATCTTGCTCGAACGAGGCATCGAACGGGCGATGCTAACCGACTTCGGGCTCGCCCGCGCCGCCGACGATGCCTCCGTCACGCGCTCGGGTGTGATCGCGGGGACGCCGGGCTACATGTCACCCGAACAGGCGCGGGGCGAACCGATCGACGCTCGTAGCGATCTGTTTTCGCTCGGTAGTGTGCTCTATGCCATGGCGAGCGGCGTCGCACCGTTTCGGGGCGAAACGAGCTACGGGATTCTGCGCAAAATCACCGATCATTCACACCGGCCACTTCACATGACCGCGCCATCGATCCCAGGGTGGTATGAAACGCTCGTTGACAGATTGCTATGTAAAGACGCAGTTGATCGGTTCGCCAGTGCCAATCAAGTGCAATCGTTATTGGAGTCCTGTCTCGTGCATGTTCAACAACCCGGTGCCGATTTACCGCCCGAATTGAAGCCTAGAAAACGAAAACGCCGACTCGTGATTGTGTGCGGTTTTTTGTTGGCAGTGCTCTGCTTGCCGGTGATCGTTTGGGTGGCGTATTCACAACTCAGGTATGCGCCACCTCCCGACGCGATCAGTGATGCTGAACGGCCTGTACCATCCAACCCAATTTGGACAGCACCGGTCGACCCGATTGACGAAGACTTGCGATCACTGAGTGATGAGATCGATGCTTTGTCGCAGCGGGTGTCTTCGCCGAGTGCGGAAGTTCCCTTTTCTGTTCCTGAAGTTGAAGGAGAATCGCGATGATGAATCGATCTGTTTGGAAATTTCTGGCAAGAGGTGGTCTGTCTGCACTCCTCTTTGCGGCCTTGCCCGCAACAATCGTATCTGCCCAGTCAGTCATGGCAGGAGGTATGGGAGGGCAGCCTGCTACTAGCCAGATGCCGCTCAAAGTCGTGATCATGTTGGGCAACGACTACGATTTCGCGCAGCCTCCGTTTGTTGATGCAAGCGATGTGCTGAGTTACTTCGACAATCTCGACCCTCTCAATCCCTTGCAGTTCTCGCCGCCCGTATTCGACACCATCGACGTGGACGTTGAAACTGCGATCCCTTCGGACCGTCATAAAATCGTCGTTGCGGTGATGCCACAGGACTTGGATGAAACTGACCAGAAAAAGTTCAAGAGAAAAGTTCAGCTAATCGCTCTGCGGTTTGGGATCAACCACGTTGAGACCATCGAAAAAAAACCCGACGCTGAGGAGATCAGTTACCCGGAAACTATTTGGCTACGGGTCCCGTTTTGGAATAGCGAGGATATGAGTGCTGAGGCTGGCAACTATGGTAACGTCGCGGTCGCACTCTCCAATGCCCTCGACGATGGGTTTTCTCATCAACCGCGCCTCGATATCTATGAGATACCTTATGACCCAAGTGACGATCCTTTCGGCGGCGGAGGTGCCGATCCATTCGGAAGTGGCGGCGGTGACCCGTTTGGTGGTGGCGATCCCAAGCAATCTTCGGATCCATTTGACGCTCCTGCCCCGACCACCGACGAGTTTGATCCATTTGGCGCAGGCAGTCCCCCCAAGCTCACGGATGATCAGATCAAAATGCAGATCGATCGCAGCAAACGTCTCATCGAGCAACTACGGCAAAAGGCGAAAGCGTCGATCAAATCGGAGGCATCAGCTGAACAGATTCGGAAAATAATCTCGATGTATGTAGCAGCCGACTATCACACCCACACTGAGATACAAAAACTAGAATTCCGTGCGCTCGAGTCCAAACTGGACAAAATACGCCAAGATATTCAGAAACGAGAATCTGAAAGCGTTAAGAAAGCCATCATCGAAGAGCGAGTTCGGCGGATGCTAGAGAGCCGGAATCAGTGAGTGCCGGAGGCACGGCACCTCTCTGCCGGGGACGTCAGTCCCCGGATGTACCGGTTCCTCAAACCGAAGTCCCGAGAGGGACGACAGCGAAACCAGACCTGGCATCTCGAATCGCTGTCGCCCCGTTCGGGGCTGAATCGGTAGGTGTATTTTCTACCGGGGACTTGCGTCCCCGGCATTGAGCTATCGTCCCTCACGGGACTCTCGAACCGCCTCGATTGCTTGCTCCAAGACCTCGTTGTAATACTTCAGCCGAATTTCGGCTTGGTCGAGGGAGCCGCCGAAGGAACGCTCCAGATCGAGATAGATCAGCGGCACAGGTAGCTCGATCACACGCAGGCCCGCCGCTGCAGCTTGCACCCAAAGCTCGAGCGGCATCGCGTACCCGTTGTCAGTGATTGTCATCGCCCGCAGAGCTTCGGCGCGATATGCCTTGAAACCGCAGAAGGCATCGGTGAGCTCGAATCCCAACCGTTCGTTGATCTCGGCCGTGATTCGCCGATTGATGCCCATTCGCTCGGCAGGCGGTTCGTCGTCGCCCTCAAACTTCTCCAAATAGCGACTACCCGAAACGATATCCGCCGACTTTGCCGCCTCAATGAAACTGGGGATGCGGTGTGGTTGGTGCTGGCCATCACAATCCAGAGTCACGATCCCCGCGTAGCCATGCTGGAGCGTGTAGGCAAACGCACTCTGCAATCCCGCCCCATAGCCCCGGTTCTGCGGATGATGAATCACATCAATGCGATCGGGCAGTGCCGCTTGGCGGGCATCGAGCTTGGCAGCGGTCCCGTCGGTGCTGCCATCATCAACGACCAGAATCCGGTCGCTGTGCCGCAGTACTTGATCGAGGACGTCGTCAACGTAGGCGACTTCGTTGTACACCGGTAGCGCCGTCAGCCAGTGGTGAGCACCTGCGGTCGGCGAAACATCGTTGGGAACGTGAGCGGTCCGGTCAAAATCAGCCATGAAAACTTTCAATGCGGGGAAAAAAAGCATGGTCACTCGGCTATCCGAGTCGCCATCGTTCGCGCGCTTACGATCCGCTGACGCAGGCGAGCGAAACGCATCTTCTTAGAAAATGGTCGTTAGGTACACCGCTCCGTCACGGCAACCGGATCGAAAAAGCACGAGACATCGGGGAATTCGGCGGAGCTGATCGTTGGAAACCCATTTTGATGGTGTATGATTCCTCAATCCGACCTGCGTGAGCGCACCCAAGCCCCAATTTTGAAATTGCTTCGGACGGTATAAAATGAATACTCGACAGTCACGTTCCAACACCTTCCTGATCGTTGCTGGTCTGTTGAGTCTACTGGCCTATGGCAGTGCTGGTTGCGAGCCACCACAAGCATCGCGCGCCACTCCGACAGCGATCCCAACCCATTTTGACACAAACATCGATAGCAACAAACTGGTCATCGTTAAATTCGGAGCGACTTGGTGCCCGCCTTGCCGCGACGTGGAGCGTGAACTCGACGAGCTCGCTGGAGAACTACCCGCTGACGTGGAAGTGCTCAAAATTGACGTCGATGAAAATCCTGAGCTAGCCGAACGGTACGGAATCTTCAGCATTCCCAAGCTGATGCTCGTTCGCGACGGAAAGATTCTTGACGAGGAAGTAGGATACATGAGTGGCAGCCAAATCCAAAAATGGATTAGCAAGTACCCGCGTGCCGGCTTAGCGAACGAGTAAGGGGCCACTCGTGATCGCCAGATGCTCGCTCATGTCGAGCCCCTGGTTAAGAATCTCGCCAAACGTGGGGATTCACGTTCAGGGCAAGGCGACAATTCGGATCACAACTGCCTAGGATTGCCCGTTCATCTTTTGGCGGGCGCGGTGCAGCAGCGGTCCGATGGAGTTTTCGTTGACGCCGACTGCTTGGCTGATTTCTTGGTAGGACTTGCCCTCAAGGTGATACATTCTCACAACATTGGCTTCGCGAGTATCCAGTCGCGTTAACAGATGCTCAACTTCTTCGGCGTTATCGATCCGCTGGATTTCCGTGGGCGAGTCGTTGACCGCCTGCTTGACTGCCGCTTGAGCCTGCGGCCGCGGACCATCCACGATGGTATCACGCTGTGCTTGCTGCAATCGCCTGACGACGACACGGCGGGCAATTACCGTGAGATAAGTCGCTAGCGAGCATTGACGGCGAAATCGACGTAGCACCGCAAAATCATGCCGAACTAAAACTAGAAACACTTCGGCAACGTAGTCGTCGCGAGTGGAATCATCAATCGAAATGCCGCGGCCGGCGGTCGTGCGGTGCACTACATGGACCACGAGGCCCACAAAGCGATCCACGAAATTCTCCCACGCCCGCGGTTCACGGTCTAAACAACGCTGCAGCAAGAGTCGATCGACGTCGGAAAGGCTCACGTGGGTGACTCGCGAGGAAGGGAACGAGAGGGGCGGTCATGGAGGTCACATCCAGTTTAGATGGGATTCCAACCGTTTTTACAGAGTTTGACCCCCGCCGCTAACATTGCATGGTAAGTCGAACCGGTTCGCAGAGCAAGTTTTGGTTCGCTGGAACAGCTATTTCTTAGTCGGGCTGAGGGTGCGGTTGTAACGATTGCGGAAGAAATCGAGTCCTGCAGCCGAGCGGGCGCATTGTGTGACCTAGGATTGGAGCAAGGTTTTCCGCTCCTGCCGTCCCCGCGTGTTGCCATTCTATGAACGATCAAGTCGCTGACGCCCTATCGTCCGTCCCCTCCGGAATTTTTTCGGTGCAGCCTTCGGCTATCGTTGGCGGCATTGATTCAGCGAGCTCACTCGGCTTCTACAAAACGCTCGCCGACTCCCTGCAGGATGGCATAGCGTTTCTGAATGCCAACGGCCGCGTGCGGTATTGGAACCCGGCGATGGTTCAGCTGACTGGGATCGCTGCGGGCGACACCGTGGGGACCAGTTGGAACTCTGCTGGACTTCATTTTGTCAGCGTTAATCCGACGGAGTCAGTCGAGTGCCCCGTTGCCGCCTGCCTTCAAACCCAAACGGCGATGTCGCAGACGATGAAAATAGTTGGCAGTCGTCCCGGTGATCTCAGTCTGCGTTTAGGACCGGGCACGCGGGCTCAGCTGGTTGCCAAACAGGCTGGGCGTGATGTGCTCGTCAATGCGATTCCTGTTGATACGCCGCATGATGGCGGCGCCGTGGTTATCGTGCGTGATCTATCAGATCGTATCGAGATGCAAAGCCAAATCCTTTCATTGCACAAGAAAGCGATGAGCGATCCGCTGACGGGCGTCGCCAACCGATCCGAGTTTGACCAGTGCCTACTGCGATGTGCGTCCGAAGCCAGCCAACAGGGGGCCACGTTCAGTTTGATTATGTGCGATATCGATCATTTCAAACGGATCAACGACGTGCACGGCCACCCAGCTGGCGACAAAGCGTTGATTCAGTTTGCCGACGTGCTGCGGCGTCATACTCGCAGTTCCGATCTCATCGTTCGATACGGTGGCGAGGAGTTTGTCGTCCTCGCGGTCAATAGTGACAAAGCGACTGCGACACGGCGGGCCAACGAAATCCGTCGAGCGGTTGCTGCAACGCCGTTGGACGGCATTGCAGGTCAATCCATTACTGTCAGCATCGGGGTGGCTGAATATCAAAACGGAGATACGCCCGCATCCATTGTCGCCCGCGCCGATCGCGCCCTGTTGGATGCCAAAGCCACGGGCCGCAACCGGGTCGTGTGAGCCGAGACGCGTCAGCGGCCGGGCTGGTCACGCTGTGAGAAGAGCAAAATCGCTGGACTTACGGACGCATCGAAGGCACAAATCATGCGTCCTTCACCGCTCCCCTGATTGCCAAGTGCATTCGACAATTCCGGTTTCGGTTATGATAAGTAGCCTTCTTTGCCCAAACCCCTGTCCCCTGAGGCTACCTTGAGATTCGCCATACCGCTGGTCACCCTTTGCACACTTTTGCTCGCGCCAGTTCGTGCAGACGAGGTCGACGCACAGAATTCAGTCACGACAGCACAAAATACGACGAGCAGCGATGCTCAAGCGGAGTCGGCACCATCGAGTTCGTCACCACCGAATATCGTGTTTTTCTTTGCCGATGATCAGACAACCACAACGCTGGGATGCTATGGCAATGATGTCATTCGAACACCCAACATTGATGCGTTGGCTGCCAACGGCGTTCGTTTCCGAAATGCATTTGTCAGTCAGTCAATTTGCTGGGTGAGCCGCACCACGATCCTGTCGGGGCTGACGGGACGGACCTACGGAACGCCCTCAAATCCGGAACTGGCACGCCCCGAGGCGGTAGCAGAACTCTATTCCGACATCCTGCGCGAGCATGGTTATCGGACAGGGTACTTTGGGAAATGGCATGCGAAGATGCCCACAGGATTTCAGCAGAGGGATCACTTTGACGAGTTCGAGGCGATTGGCCGCAACCCGTACTACAAAAAACAGCCCGACGGAACCCTTCGCCACGAAACAGATCTGGTGGTCGACCGCGGCATCGAGTTCCTGCGAGAACAGCCCAAAGATAAGCCGTTCGCTCTCAATATGTGGTTCAACGCCTGTCACGCGGAAGATGGTGACCGTCGGCCTGGTATCGGGCACTATCCATGGCCAGAATCGACAAATGGAATGTATGAGGACGTCGAAATCGCTCAGCCGCCACTCAATGCCGCCACCGTTTTCGACGCACTGCCAGACTTCCTCAAAACAACGATCAATCGAGAACGTTTTTTTTGGCGTTGGAACACCGATGAGAAGTATCAAACCAATATGCGATCCTACTACCGCATGGTGACCGGGATCGATAATGCGATTGGGCGTTTCTTGACGGAACTACGCAAACAAGGGCTGGCCGATAACACCATTATTGTCTACTCCGCGGACAACGGGTACTACATGGCCAACCGTGGTCTGGCTGGTAAATGGTCGCACTACGAGGAGTCTCTGCGCGTGCCGTTGATCATTATGGATCCCCGCGCCGATGCCGCCAAACGTGGCGCCACGACGGATGCGATCGGATTGAACCTCGATCTACCGGCCACATTCCTGGATTGGGCTGGAGCTGAGATTCCCGAACGCTATCAAGGCCATAGCCTCGCACCCATTGTCGCCGGAGATCAACCTCAGGATTGGCGTACTGAATCGTTTCATGAGCACTTTGCTGTTCGCAATCGCATTCCTGCCTTCGAGGGAATTCGCAACGACCAATTCAAATACGTCGTGTACTTCGACAATGACAATTACGAGTTTCTCCACGACCTGAAGAATGATCCCGATGAGCTGGTCAACCTCGCGGGTGATCCGCAATATGCAGACACGTTAGCTGAGATGCGCGATCGTCTGGCAAAACGGGTCAAGGAACTCGGTGGTCCACTCGACCAACTTAGTACGCCGTTCAGCAAATCAACGGTGCCGCATCCTGTGGCAGCTGCCAAGGTCGGTGCGAACGTTGATCAAGACGGTTTCGTATCCGTGTTCGATGGCAAAACACTCCGGCGTTGGTCAGGGGATACCAAGTATTGGTCCGTTCAAGACGGTGCATTGACAGGTGTCACTGATGGCACCTTGAAGATGAATCATTTCATCACTTGGGAAGATTCTACGATCCAAAACTTTGACCTGCGTGTGAAGGTGAAAGTAAGTGCGGGAGGGAATAGTGGAATTCAATATCGCGGCCTCTCTCGCCCTGATCTCGGCCTTGATGTTGTCACCGGCTATCAGTGTGATGTGGTCGCAGACAACGCCAATTACAACGGCATGCTCTACGAAGAAAAGGGCCGTCGGATCCTTTCGCATACCGGGGAGAAAGTGATTGTCGATCCGGAAGGACGTTCTTGGGTGGTCGGTGACACATTCGGAGCTGGGCAAGCCGAGCCGGCCGATTTGCAACGCTTTGATACCGATCAGTGGCACGATTACCGAGTGCTCGTCCGAGGGAATCACTATCAGCATTGGGTCGATGGGCACCTTACCACCGACTTGATCGACTTAGACCCTCAGGGCCGATCGCTTGAGGGGGTATTGGCTGTGCAAGTACACGTCGGTCCCGCGATGAAGATTCAGTACAAGGATTTTAAGATCAAGCATCTCCCAGACGATCTGCCCTTGAGAACAGCTGAGGACAGCCCCATTCCGGACGCTGCCCATTTGGTTCGCCCGCAAGGTAAGCTGCCCGCAAACTGGACACCGCCAACCTACGGTGCGAGCAAAAACTAGCTGCCACTTTGTTCGACGGCGTTTTTCAGTGCCCGGTAAGCTTCAATGCTTTCAATCACTTCGGCGGGTCCGCCCGCCGCGTCGACATGTTCGAGGATGAGCAGGAGGTTGTCGGCATCGCCTGCTGCCGCGATGGCGGCGGCTAGATGTTCGAGTTTCTGCTCGCTCGGCATCATCGATCCCTGCTTGGCCGCAGGCGTTTTCGTCTTCTTGGGACGCGGTGCTACAGGTGTTTCTTTCACCTGCTTGGTGGCGGCGCGTTTGGAGGTTGCAACATCGTCTGTTTTTGGCTGGACCGTCGTATCGGTTTCGGTAGCGGTCGTTGACGCTTCGGCAGGCGTGGCTGGGGCGGGTTCACTGGGTTTGTTGGAAGACTTAGTGTGCGCAGGTTTGGCCATGATTTAGCTGGTGAGGGATGATTGATTGTGAGCGACGATTTGACGGTACAGCTCGCGGATTTGCTTGGTCATCGTTTGATGACGGAACTGGTTTGTAAATCGCAGCCGTCCCGCCCTGCCCTGCTGTAGGCGTAACTCGCGATGTTTGGCAAGATGGATGATTCGATTGGCCAGTCCGCGTTCATCGCCCGGCGCTACGAGATAGCCTGTCTGATCGTCGATGACGACCTCGCGGGCACCGTCGATGTCGTAACTGATAACGGGTTTGCCGGCGATCAAAGCCTGTGGGAGAGCTCGGGCGAGGCCTTCGCGGTAGGACGTGTGGACGAGCAGGTCCATCGCACCAATCATCGCGGGGACTTCGCGCGGTGGCACGAGTCCCGTGAAGATAAAGTGATCGACAAGTCCAAGACTAGCGATTTGGCTTTTCAATTCGTCACGCAGCACACCATCGCCGACAAGCAGGAAGCGGACTTGGGGGCATGCGTCGACGACGAGCCGAGCCGAGCGGATCAGATCTTCGTGGCCCTTGAGGTGAAACAGACGAGCGATTTTACCAACGACGACGTGTTCGTCATTGATTCCGTAGCGTTGACGAACGCTAGCTCGATGATCATCAGCGGCAAGGAACGGTTCGACATCCATTCCGCTGCTGATGGTGGTGAATTTATCGCGGGGGGCGACGCCTGCGGCAACCATCAGATCGGTCATCGCGTCGGCAACGCTGATCATGTGGTGACAACGCTTGGCGGCCCAACGTTCACAGGCGATAAAGAACCGCTTCGCAGAAGCCGATTGATAATCGTGAAAGGGCGCGCCGTGAACGGTGTGAATAACCGCGGGGCGACCTCCCGACGAACGCTTGAACTGCCTCCATGCCACATGTCGTCCGAGTAATCCGGCTTTGGCACTGTGCGTATGAACGACATCGGGATCGAAGTTGTTCAGTACCGCCGCGAGTCCCCCAGCTGCCTGCCAGTCGCGGACGGGGTGGATCGAACGACGTAGTGAATCGATGACTTGAACCGGGACGGGCTGCGATTTCAACCGCTCTGCACTACCGTCTTTGGCTGCGTGGGTGCGACCGAGCAGGTCGCCTTCAGGACCGGTTTCAGGACCGCAAATCAACAGGACCTCATCGCCATGATCAGCAATCAGGTCCTGACAGTTCAGCAAAGTGTTCTCCTGCGCTCCGCCGATGATCATCCGCGTGATCACATGGGCGATTCGCATCCTCAGGCACCAAATTCGAGTCGCCGGACGCCGAGTTGCTGCTGCAGACGCGTCACGATCGAGGTGTGCATTTGGCTGACACGCGACTCGGAGAGATCGAGAGTGGCACCAATCTCTTTCATCGTCAACTCTTCGTAGTAGTAGAGGATGATAATCAAGCGTTCGTTGCGGTTGAGGCCTTTGGTGACCAACCGCATCAGATCCGTCTTCTGCACCCGGCGAGTTGGATCCTCGCCTTTCTTGTCTTCGAGAATGTCGATTTCACGAACGTCTTTATAGCTGTCCGTTTCGTACCATTTTTTGTTGAGAGAAACGACGCCAACTGCATTGGCTTCCGTTTGCATTTTCTCGATTTCGGGAATGGCGAGTTCCATGTGCTCGGCGATCTCAGCGACCGTGGGTGCGCGTCCCAAACGTGTTTCGAGATGCTTCGTCGCAGCCCCCAGTTTGCTGGCTTTGCTGCGAACGAGCCGCGGTACCCAGTCCATGGTGCGAAGTTCGTCAAGCATGGCTCCGCGAATACGCGGCACGCAGTAGGTTTCGAACTTGACGCCGCGATCGCGATCATAGGCATCGATCGCATCCATCAAACCGAAGATACCAGCGCTGATCAAGTCATCGAGTTCGACGCCATCAGGCAGTCGCTGCCAAATTCGTTCGCCGTTATATCGCACCAAGGGCATGAATCGTTCGACGAGTCGGTTGCGAAGATCCTCGTAGTCAGGATGGTCTTTAGTGATGGCTTTGAATGAATCCCAGACTTGGGCGATTTCTTCGTCGACGGGGGCAGCGGCGGGCATCGAATCCTCCATGATGTTCACTGATCGACAGGGTGTCTCATTGTCTTTGAGGGCAATGGGATACACCTGACGATGGAATGTTTCTACGTAAGGTTTAGTTCGAAGTGTGGGGATGACGCCAGGCATCCATGCCTCGGTTGCATCTCCTACTTCGTATTTAGGGTCTCGTCGATCACGCTACTAAGGATTATCCATCCTCGAACCAGCAGTCTCTGCGAAATAGCGAGCATTCGTCTCAGAAGTCAACTCCGGTTGTTGAGTGCTTGCTGAGTCGGCTGGATCGCGTTCCCCAAATTGATTAATCGGCATCGTGAAAAATTGTCTCAAGTGAGTTTGGTTCTTCACGCTCCGGTTCAGTTCATGTTATCGGCTCGGTAGGGTGTCATGCTTGAAGTAAAAAAGGCTAAAAAAGCTGTTCGCGATTTTAAGCAGCCTCTCCGAAGGGAACGGTCAATGGCGTCATCGGCAGCAGCGCACCGACAAGATTGGGCGCATCGGCGACGGCAATGTCGTCTGGAACCTGCTGCCCGTGGGTGATATAGCTCAGCGGTGTCGAAAGGTATCGCTCGCTCGCCGTCAGCGCAGAGAGTACTCCCGCGGTATGCGGAGTCTCATCGAGTTTGGTCAAGATCACCGACGTCGCGCGCACTGGGGTAAACCCACTGAGGGTGGCGACAATGTTTTCACTTGAACTTGTTGCACTCAGCACGAGATGTGTCTCATCAGGCTGAGCAGCGCGCAGGAACTCCGCCAGTTGATCGATGCGAGCGTCGCTGCGAGGACTGCGTCCCGCAGTGTCGATCAGGACCAAGTCCACATCACCGAGCTGGTCCATGGCGGGTTGCATTTGTTCGGGCTGCTCGACGACCTGCATGGGGAGATCCATGATCTCGGCATAGGCCTGGAGTTGTTGCACCGCGGCAATGCGGTATGTGTCTATGGTTAATAGACCAACGCGGCGTTTGGATTCGATGCGAAAGCCCGCAGCGAGCTTGGCGACAGTGGTGGTCTTGCCGACTCCGGTCGGGCCGACCAACGCGACCACGTGTCGCTCGCCGGGCTGTGTGCGGATAGGACCACAGAGGTTCAGTTCACGCGAGATCGCACGTTGCAAATGCTCTAAGCGGCCATTGACGTCGTAGGGAAGTCGGTCGTTGACTCCCAGGTTCCCGGCAAAGCTTGATGCCGACGCGAGCCAGCGGCGGATCACCACCTCGGGCACACCGGCTTGACGCAGCGGACCGACCAACGGATCGATGGATAGGGGATCCACATCGTTTGTATCACCAAAATCGGCGAACTTCATGGAGATCGTTTCTCCGTACCCAGCTCGATCACTCGATGGGACCGTTCCCGAGAAGAGGCCGTCGGAATATCGATCGGGACTCGGCACATCATCAGCGAAGGGCGAGTGGTCGTCGTCGCTAGTCATGCTCGGTGGGTAGCCGCCCACGCCGCGCGAACCGGCGATCACTTCCACCTGGGTACGACCTAGCCAACCAAGCCAGCCGTCTCGGACCTGGCGTGTATGCAGGACTGAGGCATCCGGACCCATTTGTTCCCGGATGTCGGCCAGTGCGGCTTGCAAATTCGCTGCTTTAAAAGTTCTTATGGACATCAATCACTCACCACGCCATGCGACTGGATTTGCGTATCT
>NZ_SJPU01000002.1:2071255-2261781 GCF_007860105.1 Allorhodopirellula heiligendammensis | reverse complement strand
CGAAACAAAGAGCAGACAAAACTGCTGAGCCAGACAGAATTCCACCCTCCGCTTTTCGTGTAGTTCGTGTCTTTCGTGGTAACTCAAAATCGAACACATCCCCCGACTCCACCACGCAGTATCAACCACGAAATACACGAAGGACACGAAACAAAGAGCAGACAAAATTGCTGAGCCAGACAGAATTCCACCCTCCACTTTTCGTGTAGTTCGTGTCTTTCGTGGTAACTCAAATTCGAACACCTCCCCGACTCCACCACGCAGTATCAACCACGAAATACACGAAGGACACGAAATAAAGAAGAAGACAAAGTCACTGAGGCAGATAAAATCCTACCCTCCGCTTTTCGTGTACTTCGTGTCTTTCGTGGTTAATTCAAATCGAACACAGCCCCCGACTCCACCACATGAGACCAAACAAGAAAAACACGGACAGAAATAGAATTGGATACAATGCTTTTGCATGATCACCAACGAAAACCTGAGCGATGGCAGAAATACTATTCAAAGAGGAAAGTTACCAAATCATGGGGGCGATGTTCGAGGTTTATAAAGAGATGGGCTGTGGTTTCCTTGAACCGGTCTATCAAGAATGCATCGAACTCGAATTGGCGGATCGAGGCACCCCTTTTGTCGCCCAAGTTCAGTTAAAGCTAAATTACAAACATCACCTCCTAAGATCAAAGTACATCCCAGACGCCATCTGCTATGAGAAGATCGTTTTAGAACTCAAAGCTGTCAAATCGATAACCGACGAGCATCGTGCCCAAGTTCACAATTACCTAAAAGCAACCGCATATCGTCTTGGCATCATCGTGAACTTCGGTCACTATCCAAAACTGCAATACGAACGAATCGTCCGCTAGACACCCCCAGCCACTCAAAAGTGCTTCGAATAATACTAACCACGAAAAACACGAAGGACACGAAATAAAGAAGAAGACAAAATCACTGAGGCAGACAGAATTTCACCCTCCGCTTTTCGTGTAGTTCGTGTCTTTCGTGGTAACTCAAAATCGAACACATCCCAACTCCACCACGCAGTACCGACCACGAAATACACGAAGGACACGAAATAAAGAAGCAGCCAAAGTCACTGAGGCAGATAAAATCCTACCCTCCGATTTTCGTGTACTTCGTGTCTTTCGTGGTAGCTCAAAATCGAACACATCCCCCAACTCCACCACGCAGTACCGACCACGAAATACACGAAGGACACGAAATAAAGAAGCAGCCAAAGTCACTGAGGCAGATAAAATCCTACCCTCTGCTTTTCGTGTAGTTCGTGTCTTTCTTGGTAACTCAAAATCGAACACATCCCCGACTCCACCACGCAGTATCGACCACGAAATACACGAAGGACACGAAATAAAGAACAAGACAAAATCACTGAGGCAGATAAAATCCTACCCTCCGCTTTTCGTGTAGTTCGTGTCTTTCGTGGTTAACACATCCAAAACTGCCTGTGAGCGGATTCAATGATTGAAACTGTGAGAGGCTGGGCCCTGTTGAATACTGATCTTCTCATCCATAGTCCCCGCGAATCGTGATAATACACTTCAACCATGCCTGAGAATCCTCCGCCGCAGACTGCCACCGGATGATTCTCCTCCTCCTCCCGTCGTAAATCGTGGGAGAACTGGGAGACACTTTTCATCGATTATCGTCAACTCCGACTGATTGTTATGTCGCATTTCTTGAACCACCCTCGTCGTCTTCACCGCCACCCTTCACATCGGGGTTTCACCCTTGTTGAGATGCTCATCGCGATGGCGATCACGCTGATCATGATGGCGGCGGTGGCACGCGCTTTCGCGTTCGTGGGTGAGCGGGTGCGTGATAGCCGCGGCAATGTGTCGTTGTCGAGTGAACTGCGTGATGTCACGACACGACTCAACGATGAACTGCGAAACTGTACCGTCACACTCACGCCCGTCGGTGGCAACGAAGCCGATCCCAACGGGTACTTCTTGTACTACGAGGGGCCGATGACGGATGCGACGACTACGATTTCCGGTCGCTATAACAATCAAATTGAGGAAGGCTCGATAGTCGCTCAAGACAGCCGATTTGGTGATCTCGATGACTACCTCGCCTTCACCGCGATCTCACCGCCGGGTGCTTGGTTCACGGGCCAAGTGCCAGCTTATTTGCTGAATGATGCACTCGATCCCAGTGCCGGGTCGGCGACAGAAGTCGCTGCCAACACGCCCGTCGTGATTCGTTCGCGGTATGCGGAAATCGTCTACTTTGTCAATCCAGAACGGGACGGCCTCGGCAATATCATCGATGCGGATGGTGATCTGATCGCCGATCGTCTGATGCTATATCGTCGCGTCCTCTTGATCCGCCCCGATTTGAACTTGAGCACCAACGATACGCTACTGCGAATCGGTGCGACCGCGAATTGGTTGAACGGCATGGCACCGGTTCATCAGGTCGCTGACCTTTCGGTACGCCGGCAACTCAATACCGATGGATCTCCTGGAACGGGGGTGATTGCCAATTCACTCGCCGACCTGGCACAGCCTCACCATCGCTTTGGACACGTCCGGATCCCATGGGGCACGGTAAGTGCATGGGGTGGCGCAGGCGGCGCGACGGGTTACTCGATGCCGGTGCTGGCGTTGGAAGACCTCACCGTGGGCGGACTGCTGCTATCGGACAACGGGACACCGCCGGCTTACCGTCCGCCCCCGCAGAACACCAGCACCACAGCGATCGCGCCCGCGGCGACCAATGTCCCCGTGATCACCCCCATGAGAATGAGCGGATATTTACACCGTGATTTCGTGCTAACAGGTGATCGTCGTGGCGAAGACGTGGTCGCCAACAACGTCCGCGCTCTCGACGTGCAGATCTTCGATCCGACCGCCGCGTTCTATCTCTCCTCCAACGGTTTGGTCGTCGGCCCCAGTGACGCGGGCTACCGGGAGGTATTGTCTGGTCCAACGAGTGCACCGATTCCCACGGCGGTACCCGGGGGCGGATTCGTCGACTTGGCTTATCCGGTGCTCGCTGGCGGCGCCACGCGCGGGTGGGGAGACCTAACGATCTCAAGGTCTCCCAGTGCAACCTCGGGACTGCTCACAGCAAACTTGGAGCCCGGAGGCAGCGATAGCCTCAATGTCCAACGCATGCAATCAACTTTTTCTGGCTTGGAATTCGTAACCGGTGCAGCAGCATTCCCTACCACCACGTCGGAAAAGACGTACAGCAATGCTCTGCTAAAATCGGGTCGATTGGTGATCATGAATGGTCGCATCGTGTTGTTCCAGCCCGCCTTTGACACCTACACGTCGGCGTATGAAAGGGACTCCTACTATCAGAACCGACGTTTCAATTCGCCGCTGTTCATGGGAACCAAATGGGAACCGTTCAATACTGCTGATCTCAGCATCACCGACTTGGCAGCCGATGGGATTGATACCAATTCGTCGCTGTTCCCTGGTCAATTCGGTACCGACGATCCGAGCGAACGAGAAACCTCGGCGCCGTTCTTAGAGACTCCCCAAGCGATCCGTGTGACCGTGCGGTTGGAGAATGTGGGCACACGCCAGCTACGGCAGATGTCGGTCGTCCACAGTGATTCACTCTGAGTTAGCGACGAAACCAAAAGCCGTTTCTAACCCCATGATCCACACCTTCGGCGGGTGCCGAAGGTGAGTGGAGCCAGGTGTCTCCCCTGCACGCGGGGAGGTGGGTTCATCCGACGCCAGCGTGGGACGGATGAACCGATGAATCAACTCAATCCGCGGAGATAGGTGGATCGGCACTCCATTCCCGCCGGTGTTCGCTGTGATCCAGTCACCGGCAAATCGCAGTGCCTGCAGGATCAATCCGACTACTTCTCGACTTCAAAACCGGATGCTTCCAATTGGACTTCGACGGCTTCGGAGAACGCGTCACCGAGCGTTGCATCTCCGGGAGCGGCAGGCTGTTTGGCTTGCTCGGCAGCCACATACGCTTGTCGCTCGCGACTGGCTTCAGCGAGTTTTTGTTTGATCTCAGCACGTTTCTTTGACATGGCTTGAATCCGCTCAAGCAACTGCTCGGGTGCAAGGTTCTGCAGTTCCTCAGGTAATTCGTCCGCTTTGAGTTTGGTGATGGCAGCGGGGTCATCGTCGTAGGTGTCAACTAAATCTCGGCCCACGTTGCTGTACACGGAACTGGATTTCACAGCAGCCCGACTACTCAATCCGCTGCCGGCGTTTGCATCCTGCTGAGCTTGGTTGGACGCATAGGCTCTCCGCTGTTGTGCACCTCCGTACCACAGATAGGTTTTATTCAAGGCGGCATTGAGTTCAATGATGATTTTGTCTTGTGGGGCGTGAGTGTGCACCACCTTTTCATCTTGATTGATATTCAGAAATTTGCCTTCAGCGAGTGAGGCGCCCGCCTGCCAATGTCCCCGCACGCCTTGGTCGTAGTTACCACAGTGAATCGTATTGACGACAACTCCTTCACCAATCGCCTTTTTGCACGCGGTATGGAAATCGAGAGGACCTTGATCGAAGGGTTCATTGCCTGCAATAAAGATTACTCGATAGGCGTTGGGTTCACCACTCCAATCGAGACGCTTGATCGCTTCGTTGATAACCGCGCCGCAGTATTCGTCGCCACCTGAAGTTGTCAGGGCGAACAACGCTTCGGAAACCTTATCGAGATCATCGGTGAGCGGGACAACTTGCCGAATGTAGTCTTCGGCAGCGGGCAAGCGGGAGTTGCCATATTCAAAAATTGACACCCGGAGCTGCGGTGTCTTGCCAGCCTTCTTCGCCTTGGCGAATTGCTGCACGATATTCCATAGTTGATTCTTTGCTTGGTTGATCAAACCATCCATCGAGTTCGAGGTATCGAGCAGAATGGCGACATCGACGGCAGGGCGATTACCTGTAAAGGGAGCCTTGTCACTTGCAGAGGAGTCGCTCTCCGGAGGAGTGGACTTGATTGTGATCGTGACGTCTTGAGCGGTTGCCGACAGGCATAGGTTCGAGGCCGCCGCTAAGCAGAGGAGTGCAGGCGGGAGGAGGAAACGGTTCATGAGTCGGAATCCTGAGAGCGAAGAGAAGTGAATGCGGTGCGCACTTCTATTATTAACGATCCAGACGGCGTTTTATTGGGAGAAATTTCGACGAAATGCTGAAACCGTTGACAAAGAAGCGCCCCTGCGTCCCAGCCGAATCGAACTTCGCTCGGTCCGACCCTCGCCAACTTAGCGGGCGATCTCGACCTGATAGCCCCCGCGATTGTCGGCTCGCTGATACCGTCCGCGCTCCCCAGGAGCATCGTTGATACGAAACAGGACCCAGGACGGACTGTTGATCTGGATGGTCGCAACATCAGCAACCGAGCCCGTCGACTCGTCGCCCGCGGAGACGATGCGGCTGAAAAAAGGGGCCTGAATGTCCAGCTCGGCCATTTTCTTATCCTGGGCCGACGGGATCGGGAGGACGCAGACCTGCAATTGGCCGATTGGATATCCACGGTGATGATGGACAGTGATTCCAGCTGGCGTGCTGAGCCAGTCGCGAGCTGCGATCGCCTCCTCGGCACTGGGCTGCAGATTTTCTTTAGCAACGATCACGCATTGCCCACCCGCTCGCAGCTGCAATGTGCCGGCGGGGAACCAGCAACCGGCGGATTGCCAGCCCCGGGCGGCATCGATATTGAGCGAGTGATTTCGCCCATCGTATTTCGGATCGTCCGTCGATAGTCCTACCCGGTAGCGGGCCCGATCGAACCCGAATTCCAGGTCGTTCAGCCATAATAGCCATCGCGCCCGGAGAGCAGGCCATTGGTGACTGATGTCGCGATAGAACTGAGTCGTGAATGCGGGCGAAGCATCTCGGCCCTGCCGCGCCGCATGGAGGTAGGCCTCTCGGGTATCGTCGTAGGCGGTCAGCATCATCGCTGCGGCCCAGCACCAGGTGTAAGTCTCGACATCTCCGTTGAGCTCCGTCGGCAGTTTCAGAACACTCGCGAGGGTCGGCAACTCACCTGCCTGGCGACGTTCTGCAACGACTCGGTATCGGCCCCACATCGGTGAATCGTCTACCGATTGAGGTAGTTCATTGATACGAAACTCCTGGGCGGATTGGGCGAGCAAACCGTTAGCCTGCCTAGGATCCCGTTCAGCCCGCTGACGATCACGGTGAGTAGCGAGCAGTTCGGCCGTGCCCTCGCTATACCAACTCGGACCACTGCCGCCAAAGAGCGTGAAAGAGAGTGCATGGACGCCTTCGTGGAGGATCAGGTGCCGGTTGTAATAGTCCGTCGACTGGTAATGCACCCAAATCGCCGTGGGTGTGGCAAACCCATTTTCGAATGGGGGCAGTGTATCGGGCAACGCCCCGCTACGCCGAAACGCATCGGCATCTCGCATCAGGTACCCGTCGACTTTCCAATTGTCGGCCGCATTGGTGGGCAGCCCCCAAAATGCGAGCCACTGGGGCACGGCGGCATCAAAGGAGTCGACCAAATCGGCAAGCAGTGCTGCGTCATTGACATCACTCGTCAACCTTAAATGCACCCCCTCTCGGACCACAGGTTCAGCCGCGTGGACGGAGACGCTCGGACTGACGAGTAGCAGTACACAGGCAGCAACCACGAAACTGGTTCTGCGCGTTCGCAGGAGCGAGCAATTCACCCCGCCACCGCCACCTGCTTTCTCCGGCGAAGATCGTGCTGCTGTCAAGTTAAATGTCGTCCGACGTTTGCAGGCATGCCCCCGCCGCGACGAAGTTAGTGACAGTGGGACCGATCGAAGCAAGGTGCGGTCAGTTGGCCGGGGCATCCTGCTCATAAGGCGAGCGCCTGCTCGGCGATTTGGCGGTATCGCGAGCGGTCGATCGGGCTGAGTGGGGGTAGATGCTGGCGGCTGCGACTGTCACGCAACACGTCGTACAAACCGGCGATCGAGCGTGGGCGAACCAGTTCGCTGATCAATCCAGCGCGGAGCGATTCGTCGCCCCAGCGGCGTTCGCCCGCCCAGCTCAAATCGAGTGGCTCGCCAGCGGTGTGATCGACATCCAAGTCTCCGTAAAGCAAGTCGCGGTGCACAACCCCTTTGACGTTATCCAGACCACCGAGCACGCCAAAGCGGTCTCGTTTGATCGCCTCGGCATCGGCATGTGCCTGCAGTTCGGCTTCGTTGAGGCCGGACAAGTCCTCCTCGGGTTCCGCCAGCGTGACGACCTGCGGTGGCGGATCGGAATAAATGACAATGGGCACATCACGGGCGACTCGAATGCGGCGCACGACGTCGATCATCTCAATTGCCGACGCATCTGTCGGCTGCCGTTTACTGAGAATCAACCGCATGTCTTCGCCCTCGGCGGCGACAGCCTGCAGTCCCGCGACACTCGAAACGAACTGAGCGGCCAGCCCCGCCTGGTTGATCAGCAACTCCAACTCAGCGACAACTTCTGGGCGATTCTCAAGCACAATCGCCGTTGCGCGGCTCGTCAGAAGGCTCATCTGTTCCCAGCGGTCGAGCACGCGGTTGCTGCCCGCGTACGGCTGCGACGGGGCCAGTCGAGCGATTGCCGCAGCCGCCTCGTAACGAATTTGTGGACTGGCGTTATCAACCGCCATCACCAGTGGCGAGACATCCGTACCACTGGAGACCAGCCAGGACATCGACGAAATGTCTGCTTGGGGCGAAATCAATCGCAACCATCCCAACATGGCAGGATCGTTGTCGGACTCGCTGGCGATACTCAGGGCGTCCAAGATGAACTCTGCTGCGGACATGTCATCCATAGTCGCCAAGGCGGGCGAGAGCGAATCGCGGCGGAAGGCGGCGACCTGATCGGTGCTCCCCCAGTCCGGATCGGCGACCACCGTGTACGCGATCATCGCGCTGAGCTGGGCGGTGACACTGCGGACATCATCGTCACCGATCGCCACCAGCCGAGCGGCGGCATCGGCAGCATCACGAAACCTCAACATCCAATCCGGCATGCGTTGTGCCTTTACTCCGTCGAGTTCTGGATTCATCACCCACACCTCAGCTCGTCCAAAACCTCGCGCACTGAGATTCGCCAGCCGTGTATCCTGGGCGAGCTGGGCACGGAGAAGTTCAATCACCGCTGCTCTCGACGGACGACGACCGCTGTTTTTAAAGACGCTCGCGGCGAGCGAAGCCGCGTTGTCCGCCGACGGATCGTTGGCGGTGCCACTGCGACGGTACAGAGCCGTCAGGATCTCCGTCATGGACGGGCTGGTCGCGATGTTAGCCCCAGGCGACAATCGGATCAACGCGGTGAGGGCACCGGTGCGGGCAGCCTCAGTTCCATACAACGCCACGCGACGGAGAGCCTCGACGCCGGACTGCTCGTCAATCTGAATCATCGCCCGCAGCCATTTGTCTCGCTTGCTCGCATCCGTGGTGGTCACAATCGCATGGACAAGGGCGGCTGTGGACGCTTCACCACCGGAAAAGAGTGTCCGAATTGCAGGTAGAGTTTGATCGGCGTCCTGCTGAGTCAACAAGTCAACGGCCTGGGCGAGTCGGGCGGGTGATATCAGGTTTTTGCGATGAAGGTCAAAAAGTCCATCGAGCGCGACCACCGACTGCGGTGAAATGTTCTCGTTGTCGACAATCCGCAATCTTTCCGCACCTGTGATCTGCTCGGCAACCTCGATCTTCTGTTGCTCGTTGAACTTCCGCCCCTCGATCGAGCTGAGGAGTTGCTCTACACCCTCGAACTGGCCCATTCGAGTCAGCGCCGAGATTGACTGGCCGAGGTCCGCCGGACTGCGTTGGGCGCGAAGAATCGTCTGCTCGACGGCCGGATCTCGCGGTTGAATCATGCGTTCGACAACGCTCTGAGTCAATGGTTCCTGTGCCCGCAGGCCCGTGCATAGGAGGACCGCCACGAGCAGAGCAGTGGCTGGAAAAAACCGGGCGATGACGGAACTCATGGAAGATACGTAGCTAGAGAAGATGGATCGATCTGTCCTATTTTAACCCGTATCCTGGCCGAGGAGAACATTTGATCGCCAAAGAGCGCCGACAAGCGAGAGTGGTCGCAGCGGTCAACGGGATTGTGTCGGTTGTTGAATGCCGCCTTTCGCTCCGCGCCTGCACCGCACCAAGCAACTTCCGCGCGGCCGGAGGCGAAAACAGTTCTCCGCTCGGCCGCTAAGTATTCGTGTTGCTACGCAAGTGCACGTAGAGAGCGGCGGCGATGAGGTCGGCGGTCGTGCCAGGATTGAGCCGGTTGCCGTCGGCACGAAGCGCGGTGTCGAGTCGATGGATACTCGGTCCCCGCTGTGCTGGCCGGTCGTACGCCGCCAGACATTCTCGAGCCAACCCCGCAACGCGATCTGACTCGGCCTGACCGCACTTTCTGCCGATCAAGCTGTCTCCCGCCTCAGCGATCAGGGCGATGTGCGCCCACACAATCCCGCTGAGCACGTCCCCCGTTTGAGTGACCCAGCGATTGAGGGTGGGAACGACGTGATCAAACAGATCGCGGTAGCCGTTGGCGTATTGCAGCGCGATTCGATCCCGCGATGCCGCACATCGCATCGCCTCCAAAATGTCGTAAGATGCGTCGTGTTGTCGCGTCACGTCGAGCGGATGATCTGGTCCGAGCGTTTCATCTGACAACCCACCGGCGTTGGCGTCCGCAATCGCGGACGCGATCATCGCTCCTTGTTGGAGATCCAACTGGTCAAGCAATTGTGACGTCCGCGATTGCCAGTTCGCCCACCGCTGTTCGATAGATGAGTCTGCGGTGACTTCGCGCGTTGATTCACTGGCGACCAGCGGCGCGAGCAGTAACACAATCCCCAGGTTGACGTTGGTGCCCGTTGCGATGACTGACGCAGCGACAGCCGAGGCAATGGCCGCACCCACGTCAACGGCGCCGCAAAGATCGCTGAGCACGTCGGCAGCAGCGTCCGCCGCAGCGACAAAATGACTGTAGTTCAAGTCATGAAAATGTGCCGCCGGATGCACATTGCCGACTTTGGGCGCGGTCGCTTCGAGCACACAGGCCATGCGAATCGCAGCAGCCCGGTGCGGTGCCGCAATCGCCAGCATCGTCCAGAGGCTATCGTCGGGCGCGACCGGTTGAGGCACAGTCATGTTCCAGTTGGAGTAGGCAGGCCCAGCGGTGACAGAAACGACTCCATGATCGCAAGCGCCTCATCGGGCGAGTCTTCCATGACATAGTGCCCAGTCGTCGCAAGTTCACTGACCTGGGCGTGCGGCCAAACTTGTTCAAACCGCCGCAAGCATTCAGGGCGGAAACACCAGTCCTGCATCCCCCAGATCAATTGGATCGGCAGGTTGGAAAAGTCACCCAAGCCCGCTTCGAGATCCTCGAGAACGGCGTATGTGGGGTGACTCCGGTGCAGCGGGATGTCACGGACAAATCGATC
Organism: Allorhodopirellula heiligendammensis; assembly: GCF_007860105.1. Taxonomy (NCBI): domain Bacteria; kingdom Pseudomonadati; phylum Planctomycetota; class Planctomycetia; order Pirellulales; family Pirellulaceae; genus Allorhodopirellula; species Allorhodopirellula heiligendammensis. The sequence continues at coordinate 2,251,386 of NZ_SJPU01000002.1, read as the reverse complement.
GATAGCAACGCGATTGGCCCAACTATCATACGGGGCGAGCAGACCACGGGTAGCGTCGGCGGATAGCTTGGTGCGCGACATTGTCATTGTCGTGGCAGCGCGTGCAAATAAGTTCAAGCCGCGGACGGCGGGTGTGCCCACGATCGGCCACCGGCACGCGGCGATACGGCGCGGCATGTAGGGTGGTGGGAAGGCGGCGGTGTTGAGCAGAATGAGTCCCGCCAGACGTTCCCGCCGTTGATGAACGGCCGACAAACCGATGGCGCCACCCCAGTCGTGGGCGAGCAGGACGATGTTCGTCAGATCGAGTTCATCGATCAGACGGATCACATTGTCTCGGTGAGCCGCCATCGTATAGGGAAATTTGTCCGCTGGCGGTTTGTCGCTCCGCCCACACCCCAAATGATCGATGGCCACGACGCGGCAGCGCGGCGCAAACCGCTCAATCACGCGACGATAATAAAAGCTCCACGTCGGATTACCGTGCACACATAGGATTGTGGGCGCCGCGGTATCGGTGGCGTCGGGCGACTCGTCGACATACCGCAATTCGTAAGGGCCGAGTTGCAGCTCACCGGAGCGATAGGGGAACAAATCCTTGGCGAGCGACGCGGTTTCCTGCTCGTGGGTTTCCGTTTTCAAGGGTTTGTCAGTTGTGAAGGTGAGGGGAATGTGGCTCTCAGAGCTCGCAAACCTACCTATCGACCCCGCCGTCTGCAATAATACGGAAATGAACTGCCACCTTTTCGCCACTCTGACAGAGAACTGAACATGAAGTCTCGATCTGTGATTAATGGGCCCCACACAACGTGCGGCGGGGTGATGCTCGCCCTCGTGTGGGGACTGGTGACCTCCGCCCCCGCCCTGGCTCAACCACCAACCACCGGACCGGCCGAGGGCGCCCGCGCGACGCAAAACTCGGGCGTAGAGCCGGATAACGAAGGAGGCTCGACGAGCAACCGCCAAGCGAGATTGTCGCGGTATTTAACAGGCGCCACCTTCACCGGTGCGTTCACCGTCGACGGTCGCGAGGACGTCGCCCCCAAAGCGGAATCGTACACGATCACCTCCTGCGAGCCGTTGCCCGAAAAGAACCGTTATCGGCTGAAAGTCAAAATCCGCTACGGCGATGTCGATGGTGAATTCCCGATGGACCTCGATATTTTAATGGCGGGGTCCACCCCGGTCATCACTCTCGATGCGATGGCAATTCCGGGACTGGGGACCTTTTCGGCACGCGTTCTATTTCATAGCGGTCGCTACGCTGGCACCTGGCAACATGGTGCCAAGGGGGGGCACTTGTACGGGAAAATCACCCCAGCCGAGAAATAGGGAGTATCTCGCGAGACGCGATTCTACAGCGATTTCCTCCGCCTAATGAACGCGATAGAGATCTTTGTGGCTGGCGTTATGGGGAATCGCTACCGGGCCCGGCCGCTTGCGCGTCACGGCTCACGGCTCACGGCTCACGGCTCACGGATCACGGATCACGGATCACGGATCAGTAGTATCAGTAGGATCACCGCAGCCAAATCCGCGATAATCAAACCTGCACCAGGTAAGTGGATGCGAGAGACGCCCGCGGGGGCTGAGGACATGAACGAGAGCTGGCAAACCAAGTCATGCGGGCAAAGCCGCCCACGGGTGCATCCCAGTCTATCCTTTTCGAAAGAGACCCCATCATGAGCGCAATTCTAGTCTGGTTGCTGGCCACGTTCGCGTCCGGTTTGGCATTGGTTTGGGCTTGGCGGTTCCACCGGGAAATGATGTTGTCCGATGAGGGTACCGAGCCAATGAAGGAGATCGCCGAGAGCGTTCGCGTCGGTGCCGCGGCGTACCTCAACCAGCAGAACAAGGTTGTCGCGATTGTATTTGTGGTCGTGACGGCACTGTTGGCTGTTGCCGCACTCTGGCTCAATGTCCTGTCGGTGTTCACGCCGATTGCATTCTTAACCGGAGGCCTGTTCAGCGGCTTGTGTGGATGGTTTGGGATGAAGACTGCAACCCAAGCAAGCAGTCGTACCGCTGCGGCAGTGGGGGAGTCACTCGATGCCGGTTTGCGGATTGCTTTTCGCAGTGGCGCCGTGATGGGATTGACGGTGGTAGGCATGGGGCTGCTCTACCTCTGTCTGTGGTTTGCGGTGCTGTACTACCTCGTACCGCTTTTCGGGGGCGAAGAGGCCCGATTGAGTTTGCGTCAAATCTCCATCACCATGCTCACCTTTGGAATGGGTGCGAGTGCCCAGGCATTGTTTGCCCGCGTCGGCGGGGGCATTTTCACCAAGGCCGCCGACGTGGGTGCAGACCTCGTTGGCAAGGTGGAACAAAGCCTCGCGGAGGACTCGCCCCGTAATCCGGCCACGATTGCTGATAACGTGGGCGACAATGTGGGTGACGTCGCGGGCATGGGAGCGGACTTGTACGAGTCTTACACCGGTTCGATTCTTGCGGCGTCGGCTCTCGGTGTCGCCGCGATGAGCCAGGATGGGCTGTTGGCCGAGGGCGACGATGCGGTCACGGCGCAATTGCATGCGATGTTACTCCCCTTGGCGATCGCGGCGGTGGGGATCGCCTGTTCAATCGCAGGCGTTTATGCCGTCAAGACGGGCGAATCACTGTCGCAGAAGTCACTGCTCAAGGCACTCGCTCGCGGCATCAATCGCTCTTCACTGTTGGTCTCGATCGGCGCGGTGTTACTGACCATGTGGCTGATGCCCCGAATTCCTGGGACGATGCTGTTCGGAATTGTCCCTGGCATCGCCGTGAGCGTGATTGTGGGGTTGATGGCGGGTTGGTTAATCGGTTGGTGGACGCAGCGGGTGACCAGCGACGAGTATGCCACCACGCAGCATTTGGCGGCGCAGGCGGAAACCGGTCCGGCCACGATCATCATCGGCGGTGTTGCCGACGGCATGATGAGCGTGTGGTTGCCTGTCGTGATCGTTTCGGCCGCGATGTTGCTAGCATTCGGGTTCGCCAACGGGGGTAACTTCAACGACATCAGCCACTTTTCACTAGGACTGTACGGAGTCGGGATTGCCGCGGTGGGGATGCTGAGCACTCTGGGCATTACCTTGGCGACGGATGCCTACGGACCGATCGCTGACAACGCCGGCGGCAATGCCGAGATGGCTGGATTGGATCCGATCATTCGCGAGCGCACCGACGCGCTGGATAGTCTCGGCAACACCACGGCAGCCACAGGGAAGGGATTTGCGATCGGCTCGGCGGCATTGACCGCCTTGGCGTTACTGGCCGCTTACATCGAAGGGGTCCGTGACGGCTTTGACCGGTGGGGCCGTGACGTCGCCGTGGAGGTGTCGGGTGAAGGCAACTTCAAAATCAATGAGCACCTGTTGATCGAGAAGACGCTCGATGGCACGCAAACCTATTTAATATTACCTGGTGGTGAGCGAACGGCGCAGCAGCAAGCCGCATGGCAGGAGATCGGAGCCCGACAGTCGATCGCCGATAGCGTGATGCGTTCGATTGTCGCCGACGAGCGAGTCAACGTCGCCGATGCATCGTTGCAAGATTTCCTACATTATTTTGACACGACGCTGATGAATCCCCGGGTGTTGGTCGGCATCTTCTTAGGCGCGATGAGCGCCTTTGTATTCTGCGCCATGACCATGCGCTCGGTCGGCCGAGCCGCTGAGGGTATGGTCATCGAAGTGCGACGGCAATTTCAGGAGAACCCCGGCATTCTCGATGGCTCGGTGACCCCCGATTACCAGCGGCCGATCGAGATCAGCACCAAGGCGGCCCAACGCGAGATGATTCTCCCCAGCCTACTGGGGTTACTATTGCCGATCGCGGTGGGATTATTACTCGGTGTGGGCGGCGTGCTAGGTCTATTGACGGGTTGTTTGACCAGCGGCTTTTGTTTGGCCGTGTTCATGGCCAACAGCGGCGGGATGTGGGACAACGCTAAGAAGTATGTCGAAGCCGGACATCATGGTGGCAAAGGCAGCGTCGCTCACAAAGCCGCCGTGGTGGGCGATACCGTCGGCGATCCATTTAAAGACACCAGTGGCCCAAGTTTGAATATTTTGATCAAGCTAATGAGTATGGTCAGTGTTGTGGTCGCGGGACTGATCGTGCGTTATTCGTTGGTCGCTTACGAGATATTCTGACACCGGTACGAACGTGGTGGTGCTCTTTCATCCGCCCGGTGAAGCGGGGAGGACTAGCAAAAGCCTTGCAAACGACTTGCTCAGCGTTTCGTTGGGAAATCCGAAGGGCGGTACCCCGTGCTCATGCCTTCGATCTGCGATGGCAGAACTTCGAATGGATCGAGCCGCAAGTTCAAAACTCTCCAGGCAAGATCGGCTGCCTGACGACCATTTACATCGGTGTGCCGAAATCTCGCGGGGCGTCCAGGCACGCCAACGATAGTGACCAGGTCCTTGGCAATGGCATAGCCACAGCGATCCGCGGTGGCTTCGGACAGCCCTTTGTCGGTACGGGTGCGGAACAAAATCCCGCCGGCCGCCTGAACTTCTAATGCCAAGTTCGATTGGGAACTGCGAGCGGTTTCGGCGAATCTCGATTGTCGTACGACGACGGTTGGGTCGACCGCCAATCGCAATTGATCACAATCAAGCGTCAACTCCCCATCGCTGAGCAAGTCCATGTCGCCGGCGTCAAAGCGAGCGTTAAAATCGGGGACGATTTTACGGCCAATTCGTACACCACGATCAAAGGTGAGGGATCGAGCAATGAGATCACCCCGCATACCGTCTTGATAGATCAAATGGACTCCCGTGATGGACGGTGCCGAAAGGGGCGTTTCCCCGGCCCGCTCGAACTGCCTTCCTGCGGTCCGGTTGTCCTCGATCATGCCCTCGTCGTAAACACCTGCCCGGGCATAGCCAGTCCGATTGGCGGTAGCCACGTCCTCCGGTTCAGGCTGGGGAGGCGGTGTTCGAAACCAGCCTCGATAGGACCCGGCCCCCGGTGCAACGATTTGACCTTGGAGTGGCGACGCAGCGGCTGGACTGGATGTTTCTTCCGCAACAGCTTGGCCAGGTAGCCAGGTCAGCACCGACACCACCATCTCGTGTCTGGAATCCCGAACTCCGTCGTCGGCATAGCGGTCAACATGCAGCTCAACAGGCTGATCAGATGTTTGCCGCAGCGAGACCTGCGACAATTGTGTCGCTCGAAACGTTCCTGGAGATCGCAAGTTAACAGGTGTTTCGAGCGTGAACGTCAGCTCATCGCCCAACATCTTCAGTTCACTCGGCTCTCTGCCTTGCGCGATCGCAGCCTGCAGCAGCACGCCACCATTGAGCGTCGCGACACGGCCGTCGAATGTCATCGAGCCGCCGAATCTTCCACGTGGGCTTTGCGTCCACCGGGTATCCGAGGCCGGATCGACTACCGCATCCTGGGCATTCGTGGCGCCCGCAGCCAAGCCATCGCCGAGTGCAGGCAGGAATGCACTGGGAACAACAAATTCACCCGCTGATGGAATCCAGATGTAGTTGTCATGGGGGCGTACTTGAATCTCGGGGCCAACAAAATAGCCATCGCCCAATTCCAGTCTCGCGGGGACCTGCGATCGGCTGCCCAATTGCAGCACATCACCGCTGCCACCGCTGTCACGCAATCGCAGTTGGTCGCCGGTCATTACCGCCGTCATCGTCTCGGCGACGGGCGTGCGAGACCGTCCCGCAGTCGAGTCCGTCGATCCCTTCTGCCGCAGTTGCAAGGAATGCGTGACTTCGACGTTCCCCACGACACTCAAATCGGTGGCCGTCAACTGTCCATCCCCAAAGGTGAGTTTGGCGGTAACCTGATCACCGCGAATGGTCGCCGGCGGGGACTCTCGATCGGGAGTGGATTTTGTTTTTGATTGAGCAACATTGCCCACGGTGCCATCGGCAGACGCGGCGGGTTGGCTGACCCAATTGCGGATGGACGATACCTCAGGCGTTTCGCCGGCAGGCGTCGGCGGTACAGCGCGCTGTTCAAAGAACAAATTCATTTGCGGTGTGCTGGCGTGCAGCGAACGCGAGCGAATACGAACATTTCCAATCGCCGCAAAGCGATCTGGGAACCAACTTTGATCAAGGTTCGCCGAACTGCCCTGCGATCCTTTCGCGGATTGCGAAATCGGCGTGCTGGTCGGAGTGGTAGGTTTGATCACACCTTCGATGCGATCGGTTTCGAATGAACCGCCATCGGCCAGTAGGCTGCGAATCGCGCCCTCGCACCACACCCCAAAACGCACGTTCAGATCGTCGGCAGTCGCAACATCCAGCGGTGCCACGCGCAAGCTATCACGCCACGAGAATGATTTGAAAACGGAATCGAGCGCCACATAGTCCACTTTCCCAGCACCTTCGACCTCGACCGAACCGAGTTGCTGAGGCACTTTCGGATCGAAGCGGTACACAATTTGGGACAGGGCCGCGTGCAGGTCGCCACGGCGAATTCGCACCACCGAGTCATTGTTCGTTGCGGGCGACGCAGCGCCGCGTTGCCCCATGGCCAAGGCGGGGTTGGGTCGAGATCTCGCCACCAACCAGCCCTGCAGCGGATCAAAGAGAATCTCGCCCGCTGTCAGGTCAAATTGTTGTGACCCCATTGAAATCCGCAACGGGGTGCCCGTGGCTTCCATGCGGTCGATCCAGTCCAACGCCGTGACCCGTTCCCGGCTGGAGTTGAGTGGATCTCGCAGGGTCAAGCGAAGTGTATTGCACTGAAACTGATCGAAGCCCAATTGATCAGATCCCGTCGCATTGTCGCCCAAAGTTGTCGATCCGTTGGCGAGCGGATGCTCGACGCCAGCGCGGTAGGCGGAGTGAGGTGGCTGAGCGTCTTGTGTCCGATGGACCAGCCGGACATTGCGATCGAGCAAGAGCTGGTCCATGGCGAAGTCATACTCAATCCGCCCGTCACAGTGAACTTCCACGACGCCTCGGTCTGTTTCCTCGCCGGTAGAGCCCGGAGTACTGGAACTGCCCAGTGGCAGGGTGAGTTCGCGCAAGTAGATCAGTTCCATGCGATCGAGTGAGCGGGCGAGACTCGATTTGGATGTTGGACTACCCTGAGAGGCGGCCAAATGCAGGGTTAAGTCACGACCGACCATGACGGCGCGGCCCACCTGCATTTCAATCGCTTCGGTGGTCCAAATTTTACGTCGATCAATGCCGACATTCGCGGTGCGGATATCGAGTGTTTGATCGTCTTCGGTGGTCTCGGTCGAGCGGCGCAGACGGTAGGCGGACGCGTCCTCGCTACGGAGTGTCTCCGCGGTCGGGTCGATCGATTGCGATGGATTGTGTGCCGCGGTGTCGGTCGCCCTGACACGTTGGATGTGGACTTCGCCGAGCAGCTGACCGCGCTGAATCGTGGGCGCCACTCCGCTCATGACATCGAGTGCAGCGCTGAATTCAATCACGGCTCCCTCAGCGGCTTCGATCAGGATGGGTTCGCTCGATTCATCGGCAGATAAACCACGACCGATAACCATGGTGATTGGCCACAACCGCCATTTTTTGCCGCCATCGCGTTCGTCTTTATTCTGTTCCCAGTTTTGAAACAGGAGCATGCCGTCTTGTGTTTTCAGACGGATAGCGCGCCCGCGCTGCCAGGCATCGGCGGGATAGAGATCAGCCAACGATTCATCATTATCACTCAGCGGGCGCCGAGCGATGGGTGCATACTCGACCACAGGCGGTTCGAGCCACTTCGCTGCGGTAAAGTGATAGCCACCTGCAGCGACAGCGATCACGCTGAGGCCGATGAGATAGTCGCGAAAGGGACTCGCCATCACTCCTCTTTCGTCAAGTGTTCGCGCCATCGGTCGCCACCGCGAAGCAGACGTTCGATCAGCTCACGCACAGCTCCTTCGCCGCCGCGGGCCCGGAGTGTCCAGTGGGCTGCCTCACGGACATCGGTCACGGCGTCGTCCGGAGCAGCGGCCAGACCGACACGCTGCATCACCTTCATATCGGGCAAATCATCGCCGATATAGCAGACGTTCTGCGGCTCAACTCCCATCGTTTGCAACATCGTAGCGGCAGCGACCCATTTGTCGTTCGCACCCTGGCCGACATGTTCAATGCCCAACTCGGCAGCGCGGTGGGCCACCATCTCACTGGAACGCGCCGTGATGATGCCAAAGTGAAATCCGCTCCGCATCCACAATTTAATTCCGAGCCCGTCGCGGGCGTGAAATGATTTCGATTCACGGCAGGTACCCTGCTCATCGGTTAGATACGTGATCCTACCGTCTGTCATGACGCCATCGACGTCTGACAAAATACAGGTGATTTCAGCGGCAATCTCAGCGTCGCTGCGCAGCCGGTGGGATGTGGGGATGACGGAGGTCACGTTGCGGGCGTCTCATGGTTGGTCGGGTGCAGGGGCAGGATTGGGGACGCCACCTCGGTCGTCGTCACATCGCCAGCGGCAATCAGATCCGTGATATCAATCATCCCCAGCGGGCGCCCATCCTGGCAGACGACAGGCAGCTCGCTGATGTGTCGCTCAGATAGAATCGCAACTGCTTCGGCAAGCGGTCTACCGCTGCGAATGACAACTGGCGTTCGAATCATGACTTCGTTGATGGCCCGATCGAGGCTATTTTCCTGTCGACGCTGGAGTAGTTTGACGAGATCGCTATCGGTGAAAATCCCAGTCAGGTGCTGGTCAGCATCCACCAACAGGACCGCGCCGCTACGTCGCTCGGGGGTTTTTCCCGCAATCGCATCGCGCACCGGCAGATGATCAGGCGACACCCGACATTCGTGTAAGCCACGCATGACATCGTCGACGCAGCAGAGCTTGCGGCCGAGTGCACCGCCGGGATGGTACTTGGCGAAATCGGCGGGCCCAAATCCTCGCAACCGCGAGGCCAGCAGCGCGATTGAATCACCAATCGCCAACATCACGGCCGTCGTCGTGGTGGGTGCCAAGTTATGGGGACAGGCTTCGCGGTGGCGCCCCATCGGCACCACAATGTCCGCCAGTTCAGCTAATGGATTGGCCTCATCCGCCGTGATTGCAATCACGCCAGCGGCTTGAGACTTGAGATACTCGCAGGCTCGAACCACCTCTTCGCTGCGTCCAGAATTCGAAAATGCAATTACCCAGTCGGCCGCTTGAACGCGTCCCAAATCACCGTGCACAGCTTCGCTGGGATGTAAAAAGTGCGATGGAGAACCCGTGCTGGCCATCGTCGCGACGACCTTCTGGGCGATCCACCCCGCCTTGCCTACGCCCGTTAAGACGACGGAACCGGCACACTCCGCGACTCGTTGGGCGGCCTCAGTGCATGCCGAGGAGGCAAATGCGACCGCCTCACTGATCGCCCGAGATTCGGACATCATCGTATCGCGAACAAACCGGACCTGCTCAACCTGCGACAGCGAAACCGAGCAACCCTGCGATGGTGGAAATGTGTCGGGAGCGGTAAGACCAGCTCCACGGGATGGTTGGGGTTGAGGCGACACGGCAAGCATCCATGCGGAACGTGCAAATTTGCTTCGCGCAGGCGGCGAAGATTACCAGACGGGAAGCTACTCAAACGAGCAGATCGGTCGCAAGATGAACCCGAACCTGCCAATTTTCTTCCCGCCAGTGAGTTTCACAGCATGATTACACGCTCAGAAAACATTGGGTTTTTGGCGTAGCTTCCGTTTGGAAACTCGCGCAGCTTGAGAGCTCTGACAGGTCTCCACTGATGCGACGCAAGCTACTGATGAGTATCGGCTGAAGCGTTGTCATTGGATCAGGCAAAGCTGATCATCCCCCAACATCCTCCTGGAGAGTGAACAAAAGATGCACCAGGGGAGTGCACATTCGGGTGAACTTATCAGCGCAGCGATCCGATAGGTACGGTTAGAACCCGTCGTCCTCGGAGAAGTCGTTGTGCCAGTACTGTACCCATCCCACCCAACAGATGTCTGTAGTCCTCGCCGCCGAAGATTGGCGCTGTGGATTTTGATGGGTTGTGCGTCACCAACGCTGCTGGGGGCTGGGCAGACATACGCCACTGACGAAGTCTCCTCTGCCATTGAATCGAATGAAATCGATGAGGTGCAGATCAAAGTGCCGACGTTCCGGCCCACACCAACGGTGCAATCCGTGTTGGGATTGCTGCCCGGGGAATACAGTGAACCCGTCGGCACCTCGATTCAACTGCTGCCGCCCGCCCCTCTCCTGTCAAGCGACAAAAGTACTGCGTCGCCCACGTCTGGCGTACCGCGTGAAGAACCTGCTGCAGCAGCGGCTGCCAAACCAGTGCCACCGCCGATGCTGGTAACTCAGGAAACCGCGAAATTAGGGAAACCGCAGTTAAGCTGGCAGCCCCGCGGATCCACGCTTCAACCGCCGACTCAACATGTCGCGGCGCAACCCACTCGGCGAGCTGCCGGTGAGCACGCGGCAGGAGCCGCCAATCCTGACACAACGACTGAGGTCACGAAAAACAATCTTCCCAGCCTGCAAAACGCTGGACAAGAGAGCATGCTGACGGCGAGCCGGCGCGGATATCCCGCCTGGATCGAACCCGAGCAAGCAGGCGTCGCTGCGAATGCCGCGAAAGCAGACGTTGGCAAGGCCGATCCATCGCAAGACGCGTGGCGACCACGGGGCACGGCGACACAGCCTCAGCCGCTGCGTGATCCGCTGCCGGAGTTGGCCCCGCCTCCCAAAATCACGCCACCGAGTGCCGTCAAAAAAGCCGTGCAAGGCCCGATCACAGCTCCCGTCGAAGACGATGTCATCACCTCGCGTCAAGCGACTGTCGGCAGTGGGCTGCCGAAACGCGCCCCTGTGCAAGCGACGCCGACGCAAGAAAAGCGTCCTGCATGGACGACTCCATCGGAGCAGTTGCCCACACTCGATGAGCTCCCCGATCATCCCGATCCGAAAATCTCGAAGCCCACGGCGGCTAAGAAAACAGACGCTCATGACGGCAACAACGAAGGCGTCGCCGAGGGACCGCTGGATGTGGATGACTGGGACGGCGCAGCCGTTCGCGAAATGAAAGCACCAGAGGATTCCGCGGCGAACCTGTCGACAATCGACATTCAGCCGCTGGTGATCGATACCGTCGAGACACTGCGTGCTGCCGAGGACACGGCTGACCTACGCGACATCCAAGGTCAGCAGGATCGATCCATCAAAGGTCTGTACGTTCCCCAAAAGACCTCACCCAAACCGTCGATGGGCCAGACCATCCGACGCGACGCGACGGGCCGCGAGAAAACGCACGCCGGCAGCGGCGCCGTTGCCGAGCTCAGTCCTGCCATCGCTCGACTACAACAACCGATTCTGCAAACTCTCCGCAGCTTTCACGCGCGAACCGAACAAGCGGACGCGCGAAGCAATTGGGGCATGATGCACGCCATCATGGTGTACGGTACCGATACGCGGATCATCGCCCGCCGCCGAAATTACAGCGCGATCGCGTGGATGGCGGGCAACAATGTATGCCGTGGCAACCGTCTGATGACGACCGAGCGGGGCAACATCAAAATTCGCGAAGGCACCGGGCTACAAGGTCACCAGGCCCAGTGGCTCGCCACGCTGTCCTTGGCAAGTGTCCCGGCTAACTATCCGCTCTACGCGGACAACAAGCGTTTCACAATTGAGGACCTTGTGCAGGTCGAGGCTGCTGCTTGCGAAGATGGCAAGGAACTCACCTTCACCTTGATCGGACTGGCTCACTATCTGGATACCAATTCCACCTGGGAAGGGGTTGGGGGCGAGCAGTGGGATTTTGAACGATTGATCGCTGCGGAACTGGATCAACCTATCGTCGGTGCTGCCTGCGGGGGAACTCACCGCCTCATGGGCTTCGCCCACGCGTTGCGAAAGCGACGACTTGAGAGCGAACCGATCGAAGGTCAGTGGAAACGCGCAGAGAAATTCCTCGACGATTTCGTGCAGTATTCCTATACGCTACAAAATCGCGATGGCTCGTTCAGTACAAACTGGTTTGAGTCCCCGGAAGATAATGGTGACCTGTCACGCAAAGTTCAAACAACGGGACACATCCTCGAGTTCTTGCTGACCCACCTGCCCGATGAAGAGGTTGTCAACGATCGGGTGGTCTCGGCTGTGCGATTTCTCACTGCCGCAATGCGACGCGTCGACATGGATGACGCGGGCGTGGGCTACCGCGCACACGCCCTACGGTCATTGGCGATGTTTCACCAACGGGCCTATGGAACGGCGCCGGTCTACCCGCCTGGCCAAATGGCATTCGGTCAACACCGCAATCAGCATCAACGCTAAGCCCACTCGCGGCGATGCCCAATGCCCAAGTGGTCGACGTCCGGTTAATCCCGTCGACATCGATGACGCTCGAATGTGAACCGCGTGCCCTCAGGCACCGGGCAGCACTGCCGGCTCGGTAGCTTACGAGTCGCGGCGCACTCATGCCACGCGGTACGGAACTGGCCCCACCGCAGCCGATTAAAACGATCGGCCAACCTCGGTCGCGGTCGGTCGCTAGCTGGCCGATCCATCCTCGTGAATAGTAACCCCCAGATGATCCCCAACCCGGGCATAGAGTTCACGATGTTGGCGCGAATTCTCGATTAAATCGGAATCGAATTGAACTCGACCTGGAGGAAAAATCACGATGGTTGATGATCCTCCGAAGCGGAAATAGCCCTTTTCGCTTCCCTTGGCGACCGGAGCACCCTCACGGTAGGTTTGGCGAATACTACCAACGCAGGTGGCGCCGATTTCCATCACCAGGACTTTCCCAATGGTAGGCGTCTGAACCTCGGTCATGCACCGCTTGTTTGTCGCCAGAATCTGAATGTTTTGCCGGAGCGCAATCGGGTTAACCGAATACAACGGGCCGTTGATCAGGCGGGTAGGCCCGGGCACGCCTGCCACAGGAAAGTGAAAGCGATGATAGTCGACGGGGCATAGCCGAGATAGCAACAGGCTGCCCTCGGCGTACTCCTCGGCGAGTGCAGGATTATCGACCAGCGTTGCTAAATCGAACATCTCCCCTTTGATGAATAATCCCTCACTGCGAGAGAGGTCGGGGACGCAGAGATGACGACCATCCGCAGGGAAGACAATCGAATTCGGACGGGTATCGACCGGGCGGGCCGCGGGTTTCAGCTCACGATAAAAGAACTCATTGAAGTTGGCAAAGTCATCGACGTCACGGACAAACTCGTTTGCGTCGAGCTCGTAGTCGCGAACGAACGGAACGATTTTTTGGCGGGTGCTCGGCCGATCCATCTTCCACCCGTACCAATGCGAGAATACGGTTCGTTTGACAAGCGTATTGAGGGACACTCGCCCGAGCAACGTACCGTAGGTCCAGCGCAAGGCCTGGTCACCGTAGACTTTCTCCACGCACGTTTTTTGCAAGTAGCGATCGTAGTAAACAATTTCGTCCATGGCTTGCTTTTCGGAGATAGCGAGGTGGGCAGAGGGATGCCATCCCAGATCCCACGCTGATGTTTTGGTCTGGTCAAACAGCTTACTGCTGGCTGCTTGGCTCACGGTAATCCATTGTGGCAGCGTATTAGGAAGGCGTGGAGGAATGACCGAGGCGTTTGCGTCCACTGGCCCCCCGGAGGTCATGTTTGGATCCATGTTGTTTGCCGCGATGGGCAGCGTCTGGGTCGTGCTGACTGCGACCGCTACCGCCTTTGCGAACGATCGATACATCGCATTCGAGTTTCAGCCAGTCGCGGGCCGCCTGCTGGACCGCTAATGTGCGTGCATGAATCAAGGTGCTTTCGCTGATCTGTATCTCAGCATCATCAGCTGAATGGTAGCGAGGTAAGCCACGAACGTAGCCTTCGGCATACGAGGCACCACTCCCGCGTGCGTAGCCACCGTATTGTAACTGGGCCGACGCCGTAATGGTCAGCAACAACTCACGAAAGAGGGCGATGCAATTGTTGACATCGTCGAGGGGGCCATAAAACCAAAACAATGTTCGGGGGCCACGGGTACCAAAATACCAACTCGTCAGTGGGAAAATCTCATCAACAACGTAGGCAGCTAAACACTTTTCCCAACCGCACGCGCGGCGACCATTGACTGGGCACGCCATGTTGGTGAACCGCATGTTGTCAACATTATCGTCCTCGACGATATCGTCACGCGAGAGGTTGTGACGTAGCAGCAGGTTCTGCATCATCCGCAGCGCATTGCGTTTTTCCCCTTCGGTACTGGCGGCGTTCGTCGCGGTGCTGTCGAGGGATCGCAGGCGATGCAGAACCTTGTCGAATTCTCTCTGCGTGAGTGTCTGTTGGGCGCTTTGCTTGGACCGCCGTGAGGCGATGGGCATCGTTGATTCGCCGGCAACCACCGGACGTGTCCAATAGGCTGCGACAACAAAATTGTCGTCATCACTGGGGTTCCAAGTGTCATAAATCACGTGATCGATGACACTGCAAAAGTGCCCCGCACGGCGGTGCTTGGGCGCGGCCAAATGCACAATTACCGCGCCTGTGGGCAGCACTGCGGAGGCCAGACTCATGCCATCGCCCTCATGACGCTCCCATCCCAGCGTGTGGAGGTGCTGAGCGGCGACGCTGGTCGCTAACCCATTTCGCGGGGTCATGTCTGCGATCGCACCAAGAGCCCCGTAAACGTCGCGGTAGCTGGTGCCGGTGGCGATCGCAATTGCACGGGTGACGCAGTCACCGGCCAGCCCTACGTACCCGCTATCGGCGCGTCCGCCATCGTCCCAAATTAATTCCATTGCTCCGCGTCTCGTTCGCGTTCGATCCAGCGTGGTGTTGGCATCCACGCAAGTACGACGATGTTGTCAGCTATCCCATGGACTTTGCCAAGAGGACGGAGGGAGCAGGCGTCGCCAGGCCAGGGCCAGACAGTTCAGGACTCAACTCTACGGAACCAACAGTGCTGTCCCGGTGATGGCGGTGGCTTGGTACCACGCACCTTTCACGCTCAATGGCACGGGTGGGATAATCCAGGGGGCACAGTTGCCAGGGCGATAGTAGCCCAGCGCGTATTGGCATTCATGTGGGGAGTGGACACCCATCTTGTAAGGTAGCACGGCGATGTTCAGGAAGAAGTGAGCCGACGAGATAATCGGTTGAGCCAGTGGTCCAGCGGTATGACCGTATCGCTCAAGGTTAACTTCTTCAAAATACAGTGGTTTGTGACACAGATTGGACGCCGCATAGGTCATGGTCGTTGGTGTCCATTGCCGCGATGTATAGGCAACTTGCTCGATCAAGCATTCGGTGGGTAGCCCCCAGTTCTGCGAGATGTACGCGAGATCAGCTTCGCTGAGCTGATTCAGCGGCAACTCTTCCTTGCTACCAAACTCAGTGCGAATGATCGCGTTTTCATATGCGAGATCATCAAGTCGTCCCGTACCCATCGGCCGGCCGTCAATGCTGCGCCATGTGCGAACCTTCTGATTCTCATTGAAACGATCTTTGAGCTTCTCGAACTCTTTCAAGTCGATCACGTCGGGACGAAACGGCGGGCTCGGGTCAAGTGATACCTTATCGATTGTGGCGCTGCGAATTCGTTCACGGAACTCATCGCAGGATAATCCCGTGCCACTGTTGGCAGGACCGTTTTCCTCAGGATCAAAAAGCTCGGGGAGGCGACCGCCGTCGAAACCCTCACGATCACGACGGTCCCGCTCCGATTCGAGGTCGCCCCGCGAGCTACGACCGACATCACGGTTTTCAAAGGGATTGGGAGCAAAGGACTTCAGATCAGACGGCGAGTCTGTGGATTCTTCCTCCGGGATGCCCGGCGGTAGCACTTGCAAATTCGGTGTTTGGGGCGAAGCGGGCTCGACCAATGAGGGTTGGGCGGGATCGCTGCCGAGCATATCACGGATCGACGAACCATCAGTCCCCGCTTGAGCTGGTGGAGTGCTCGGGCCGGTGGGTTTTTGGTTGGTGGTCGGACCGAATCCAAAAAGGCTTTCCAGATTATCGTTGGCCGCCTTGCCTTGTGGGCTTCCCGAGCTCGGTGGCTGGGCAGGGGCGGTCGGCACGGTCATCGAGGGCGCCGGCGGAGGTAGTTCTGCGGTGGCCGCCCGACTGGGGGCTTGGAGCGCAGGCCCCGACTGACCGGGAGTCGTGGCGCTGGGCGGTGTCGTTTCAGGTCCACGGAATTGATTATCAGGCAACGCAAAGCCGCCACTAGGAGAATCCGACTGTGGATTCGTCCAGGCCACCTGTCGAAGCTCAGATGTAGTCTCCGGACGCAAGCGGTTGGTCTCGCTCGCTCGCGTCACTGCTGCAGTAGACGCGTCGGCTCCTGATACGATGATCCGCGGGCGATAGGTGCCGTTGTCCACTGGCGAAGCGGCAGTCGGTTGCGGCGGCGTCTGTGCGAAAGCTTCATCGCTGATTTGACGGGCCTGCTCGGCGGCCATCTGAGGACTCGTCCGCCACTTCAGGTTCCACCCGGGACGCTGGGTAGCGGCCGCGCTACTGGATGAGTTTGAGGAGTTCGCCATCATGGAAGAAGAGCGAACCTGGGGCACCGGTCGGAGGCCGGGATTGCCGTGCCAGCCCGTGGATTGGGCGGCGACCGGCGAGATGGACGCCGCGCCGATTAGCGCGGCGGCCGTGAGGGGGCTACACGGAATCGCCTGAATGAACGTCCGGGCTGTAATTCGGCGCTTCTTGCGTGATGGCAATGTCATGTGGGTGGTTCTCCCTCACCGTGGCTGCCGAAACGCGAATGAATTTCGCGTCTCGACGTAGTTCTTCGATCGTCCGTGTACCGATGTATCCCATGCCGGCGCGGAGTCCGCCGACCAATTGGTAGGCGTAATCCGACAGCGGCCCTTTGAACGGCACGCGTCCTTCGACACCTTCGGGGACGAGTTTGCCCGCTTCGGTGCCTTTTTGGCGATACCGGTCACTGCTGCCCTTCACCATCGCCCCCATCGATCCCATCCCGCGGTACGCTTTGAACGTTCGACCTTGGTAGAGAATCATTTTGCCGGGGCTTTCGGCGAGACCGGCAAATAGGCTGCCGATCATGACCGTGCTCGCCCCTGCGGCGAGTGCTTTGGTGATGTCGCCGCTGAAGCGAATGCCGCCGTCAGCGATGACAGGAATGTTTCGTTCGTGAGCGACTTGCACGGCACTGAGGATGGCCGTTACCTGCGGTACTCCGATACCGCTGATCACCCGGGTGGTGCAAATCGATCCAGGTCCGATGCCCACCTTCACTGCGTCGGCTCCGGCAGCGATCAAATCCGCTGCTCCCTGAGCCGTCGCGACGTTTCCGGCGACGACATCGATGTCCCATCCTTTGTTCGTTTTAATCTCTCTGACGGTGTCGATCACGTTTTTGCTGTGCCCGTGAGCCGAATCGACCACGAGCAGGTCAACGCCTTGATTGATGAGTTTTTCGGCTCGATCAAAGTCGCCGACGCCGATCGCAGCTCCGACACGCAGTCGGCCCTGTGGATCTTTGCAGGCCCGCGGGAACCGCTTCATCATGTCGATGTCGCGAATCGTAATTAACCCCGTCAGTTTTCTTTCTTCGTCAATCAGGAGAAGTTTCTCCACCCTTTTTTCCGTTAAAATCTTCTCAGCTTGCGCAAGACTCACATTCCCTACAGCCGTTACTAAATTATTTTTAGTCATGACGTCAGATACGGGCAGATTCGGATCCTCAAGAAAGCGCAAGTCACGTCGCGTCAGGATCCCGACAAGGGTTCGATCGCCCGTCACGATGGGGATGCCCGAGACGTTGGCACGATCCATCATTTCGGCGGCTTTGCCGACCTGCTCGTCGGGGCCGAGCGTCACAGGGTCGATAATGATCCCGTTGGCTGACCGTTTGACCTTGAGGACTTCTTCGGTCTGCTGCCGCACGGAGAGATTCTTGTGCACGATGCCCATGCCCCCTTCCTTGGCGAGCGCGATCGCCATTTCCGCTTCTGTCACGGTGTCCATCGGTGACGAAATGAGCGGGATTTGCAACCGAATCCGCTGCGTCAACTGGCTGCTGACGTCGACTTCGCTGGGCACCACCTCGCTGTAGGCAGGCAGCAGGAGAACGTCGTCGAAAGTAATGCCAAGATCGCCGATTTTGTCGTGAAACATCGCTGGAGGGTGCCATTGCCGAGGAATGGGTCGGGAAGGCGAGCGATTATGACGCGAAAACGAAGTCTGTTGTAGGGCCCGCCCCGAAGATGACGATAAAGAAGCTGATCGCTATTGGCTGCTAGCTGCTCGCGAACCGCCAATGGATTGATACATGCCCCAAATAGACGCGTAGGATGGGACCCTGGTCCCGTCCGAGACCGAATTGCTCGCTCGGGACCAGGGTCCCCAACTCCTCTCATGCACCCCATAGGTAATGGCTAATCGCTGCCCAGCTCTCGTTCATGTCTGAAGCCAATCTCGATACCGCCGAGTCGACTCGCAGTGTTTCCCTGCGACGGGATATTCCTGCGCTCGCCATTGTCGCGGCGACGCTGTTGACGTTTGTGGCTGTGTTGACGCACGATCCGGCAGACCCCGTCCCGAATTCAATTTGGCCGATTTCGCAGTTCTACTCGCCGGACGTTTCTGTTTATCCGCTCAACGAGAACATTCATAATGCCTGCGGCGCGCTCGGTGCTTTGGTCGCCTCGTGCTTACTCGACCTCGTCGGTATCGGGGTCGCGCTGTTGATCGGAGCGGGTGGAGGGGTCGCGACGGCATTGCTGATTCGCGGACAAATGAACGCACCGGTACTGCGCTCTCTCGGCGGCTGCGTGACGCTGCTGGCGGTTTGCACCGGAGCGGCAATGACGACGATCCAACTCGCCGGCATGCCTGTTGTCGGCAACGGCGGTTACCTTGGCGCGATGGGCTCAGGATTCCTGCTCCAGCATTTTAATTCGATCGGATCTTGGATCCTGACGCTGACGACTTTAGCCGTCGGTCTCCTGCTGACGACCGACTACATGCTGATCTACGCCGGTCGCCGCGTGGTGCTAGGCGGTGCCAAAGTGTCACGGCGAGGAATTTCACGCGCAGCCGGCGCTATGCCCGTCACCTTGAAACGTCGACGTCAACCATTCAGCGATACCGAGGCGCCGATCGAACTCGACGGTGAGCAGCCAGCCGAACCCACCTCAGGCAAAGCCAAACCGGAGCCTGAATTTCAGATTCGGCAGCCACGGCGGCCCACGGAGTCTACGGATGAACCCGTTCCAGCAACCGAGGCGCCGTCGCTATCGACTCCCGCGAAAAAGGCTGCCACCGCGCCACCGGAGTCCGACCGAGTGGAATACGAAGACGACGATGTCGAGGAAAGCGTCACCCGCGAGCTCGAATACGATGACGAGGTGCACGATCTCCGCAACGACGAAGCGCATGAGGAACCACCGGAACCCAATATTCAGATTCCTCGCAAAAAAGACATGCGGGAACAACTCGACGATGCTGTTCAGGACTCCAGCGGGGATCTGTCCGATTACAACTTACCCAGTCTCGAGTTGCTCGAAAGCAGTGACGGGTTCGACTATGACGAGCAAGAGGCTGAGGCGCGACGCAAAGCAATCCTATTACAGGAAACTATCTGTAACTTCGGGTGCAATGTGCGGGTTACCGATATTCAGCTCGGCCCGGTCATCGCGCAGTATGAGATCGAACTCGAAGCGGGGCTGCGGCTCAACAAGATCAGCGCGCTGGCTGACGATCTCGCCATTGCCCTACGAGTGCCGAGCGTCCGCGTTGTCGCACCGATTCCCGGCAAGAACACGGTGGGGATTGAAGTCCCCAACGAGATCCGCCAGGTCGTGCGGCTGCGTGATGTGATCGAACAATCCGACTCACGCGTTCACAAGATGAACATCCCAGTGTTTCTTGGCCAAGACGTCTCCGGCTCGCCGATGCCAGTCGACCTCGCAAAAATGCCTCACCTGCTGATCGCCGGACGAACCGGTACAGGGAAATCCGTCTGTCTCAACGCGATCATCGTCAGCATCCTGATGTGCTGCAAACCCGACGAGGTGCGGATGCTGATGATCGACCCCAAAATGGTCGAACTGAGCGGATACGGTCGCTTGCCTCACCTGATGCACCCCGTGATCACGGACATGAAGAAGGCCGAAGCAATCCTGGGCTGGGCCGTCGATAAAATGGAAGAGCGGTACGCGCTGCTCGCCAAGGCCGGGGTGCGGCACATCAACAGCTACAATGACTTGGGCCGCGAAGAGGTGCTGCGACGACTCGAGATCGACGAGGAAGAGGGTGGCAGCGACGTGCCCGACAAACTCCCGTTCATCGTGATCATTGCTGACGAAATGGCGGACCTGATGATGACGGCCGGCAAAGATGTCGAGCAACACATCATTCGCTTGGCACAAAAGAGTCGTGCGGTGGGGATTCACTTGATCCTGGCAACGCAGAAGCCGACCGTTGACGTGATCACGGGTCTGATTAAGAGTAACCTGCCGGCTCGATTGAGTTTCCAGGTCGCCAGCAAAACCGACAGTCGGGTCGTGCTCGACGAGAACGGTGCCGACAAATTGCTCGGCAACGGGGACATGCTGTTTCTGTGGCCTGGTACGAGCACGTTGATTCGCGGGCAGGGGACCTATCTTTCCGATGCCGAAATCGACCGGGTGTGCGAGCACTGCAGTAGCGGCGGAGAGCAAAAGTTCATCGGTGAGTTGATGAATCTCAAGGTGGACGCCGATGGCGAGGGCGGCGCCGGGGAACTCAATGTCGAGAACCTTCGCAAGAAAGACGAACTGTATGAAAGTGCGATCGAGGTAGTCGTGCGTGAGGGGCGCGGCTCGCTGTCGTTGATCCAACGATGTCTCGGCATCGGTTACGGCCGCGCAGCCCGATTGGTTGACTACATGGCCGAAGACGGCATCGTTGGCCAGTACAACGGGGCAAAGTCTCGTGAGGTGCTGCTCACGATGGCACAGTGGCAACAGATGCAGGGATTGCCCGTCGAGGCAGACGAACCGGTCGCCTCCGTGGACGCGATGTCTCAGAGGGTAGCGGCCGTTTCACAAGAAGGGGCACCAGAGGAGCACGAATCCTACGAGGACGACAGGGACTATGAGGACGTTGATGAGTAAGTGGGCGGAACCTGAAATCAACCGGCTGGCAGCGTGAGTGGCATGAGGTTCGAGTCGCCCCACTCGCTGAAAGTCCCCTACGCTAGGCTCACCGCTGTCATACCAACGTAAAAGCCGAATGAAACAAAAAACCTCACCTGCAATCTGCAAGTGAGGTCTGTACCTATTAATATTACGCGAATACTCGATTACAACGCAGCATTCGTTTCGTTCGATGCGCGAGTGCCCAATGCTCCCCACACTCCGAAGGGGCTTTGTGAACCTGCGGGTAGACGTACGCCACCTTCGCCCACGTGTGGACTCGAAGAATTCCCCGCTTCGATCGAATCAGTCACAAACTTGACGGCTCCGTCGCCCATCAACACGTGGCAACCGCCTTGATGTCGACTGCTTGGAGGCATGACACCTGTGTTGAACGAATGAGTCTGCATGCATAGTTCGTTGTTTGGAGGAAGAATAGTATTTACAGCGCCATGGAGACCGCGGTCCAGAGCCCATTTCATGCCGCGACGATCTTCCGGAACCGCAATTTCACCTGCAAAATTGGCTGTCGACAACCAAAAACTAGGCCGTGCTGGATCTATCGAAGGTCGGCAGCCAATCGATCCACCGGCAAGTGAAGGATCTGTGGTCAACTGAACACCCCGTGTGCGAATGTCATTGTCACCCAAATCGGACGCGATTTCTCCTGCGCAAATCGTATTTGAAAGGCCGTCCAATACATCGCGGAATCTCGATTTCTCTCGCGATACGAAGAATCCGCGACAACCTGCTTTCGCGGCAATTGATCGAGCGGTTGTTAAGCGACCCTGATCATCTTCAGGACCTTGATTGTAATAGGCGGAGTCTCCCGTGCATGCAGCGTAGTTGTGGCGTCCTTGACCTGGGATCCCTTGCCCAGGGTCGCTGGGGCAGCGAAGTCCAGGTATTTCGGTCAGAAAGGGGGCGTAAGGTGTCGCTGCCTGTGTCGTTAGAGTGCGACGGGGATTCGGCCCCATGGCCGGGAAATCAATCGTGCCATCGTTGTTCCAATCCAACGGGTTACTGATCTGACCCCACAAAGCCTGTTGCTCAACAAATGGCAGCACCCCGACAAGCCAACTTAACTCATTGTTGTTGTTGTTATTAGCATTATTACCTGTTACCAAACCCGGCGTGCCGCCATTGACTTTGGGCAACTGATCGTAGGCCGAGTGATAGTTATGGATTGCTAAACCAATCTGCTTGAAGTTATTACTGCAACTCATTCTCCTGGCTGCTTCGCGAGCAGCTTGAACGGCAGGTAGAAGTAAGCCCACTAAAACACCAATAATTGCGATCACGACAAGCAATTCAACCAAAGTGAACGCATGCCTCCTTCTTAAACTTTCCATACATGTACCTTTCTTAAACTGAAACTAGGGAAAAAGACGCGTAACTCGGCACCGCTATGACGCCGGTAGCTATGAAAACTGCAAGGAAACGTTTGCTTTTGCAAAAGCAAGGTTTTCCGTCAATCTGGACTGGTGCCTTCTGGATTTGGATGCTCCGCAGCGTAGTTAGCGAGCTCGTCTTGCTCGGTAACGACATTGGGGCCACTGGAGCCACTGCATCCTGCGAGAAATGCAAATAAAAGCACTGAGAATACTAACAATCCAGAAATGCGCATTTGAAAGTTAAGCTTCGGGTACGAAATGGAGAAACGAAAGAGGCAGAATAAGCGTGTTTACACACCGAAAGAGCGAAAGCTCTTGAAACGACGAACGGATGCATACGAAGAGCGCAGCCGGGCGGAAATCGACATTTCCATCAGTAAACACCGCGCTAATGGGGTAGTTCCGTCCCTTTTCGCGAATTTCAGGTTTGATAAAACCTGTACGACGCGTTCGGTAGACTCGCCTGCTTTTCGCGTTTCACCTGTGAGGGAGCTGAAGCGGCGGATGACGCCGGAAACTCCCGGCTATTGTGCTGGTTCCCCAAATTTGATGGCGTCCCCTGTTACTTGTTGCACTTGTTCCTGAACAGGCAACGCCACTTTGTGGGCTTAATCCGACGAAATCATACTAAGTGTTGACTGAAGGCTTTTCACGCTTCGCTCAGGTGTCCAATCATTCTATTTAAATGCGTTGTCGGCGAACCGAAATCCGTGAGGGACCGTTGGCACCATGGGCGCATAATTGATTCAGGGGTTCGCGGGCGACCGGGACACCCCAGGTTAAGCTGCACCGGTCCAGCATTTGACGCGAATGGCGTGGACTCCAGCCTCGCTGCTTACGCGGCTCGGCTGACCAAGTCCACGCCATTCAAACTTGACGCCGTTTCTCCCCGCCCTGCGACTCTACTGTCAGTGCAACTCACACGTAAATCATCTTTGGACTCTTGAGTTATCCCTCGAAAACCTCCGGCGCATGCTTTCGTTGGATGATCCACCTTGGCAAGCTCGCCAGAGCAGCCAGCCGGATCGAGTTCGCTTTCGCTACGCACCCCATCATCGCTAGCGTCTCCCTCCGACCCGCTGTTGCCCGGGGAATCGGTGCGAATCGGATTCAATTCCCCATGATACCGGGCTGGGTCGGTGACTAGCACGGGTAGGGCTTGCCAGCTTCGCTGGGCAAACAACAAAAAAGCCGGGAACTTGCGTTCCCGGCTTTGTACGTTTTAACGATCGGCAGTTCGTGACTAGCGAGCGGCGGCGAGTTCGTCTTTCTTGCGCTCGGCAATGATATCCTCTTGGATATTGCTCGGCGTTTGGCGATACATCGCGAGTTCCATCGTGAAGGTTCCTTGCCCTTGGGTCATGCTTCGCAGGTCGGTCGCGTAGCCAAAGGTTTCTGCCAAGGGAACTTCGGCGATGATCACGGTCATGCCTTCGTTAGTGTCGTTGCTGAGCATGATTCCCCGGCGGCGGATCACGTCACCGGTAACGGTACCTTGGAAGTCTTCGGGAACTTCGATTTCGACCTTCATGATCGGCTCCAGCAGCTTGGGCGAGGCTTGCTTGAAGTATTCCCGGAAGCACCCTTGCGCGGCTGTGTAAAACGCCTTTTCGCTCGAGTCGACTTCGTGATAGCTACCGTCGATCAACTCGATGCGGGTGCCCACCACGGGGTAATCAGCCACAGGACCTTTGCCAAGGCTGTCTCGGAAGCCCTTTTCAACAGCAGGAATGTACTGCTTCGGAATACGACCACCGACAATTTTCTCTTCGAACTCGAAGCTGTCTTCGCTGTCCGATTCGATCGGCATGAGGACGCCCTTGATGTGAGCGAACTGACCCGAACCACCGGTTTGCTTCTTGTGCTTGTAGTCGAAGTTGACGGTCTTGGTGGGGCTCTCGCGGTACGACACCTTGGGTGCACCGACTTCGATTTCGACGCCGTACTCGCGGCGAATCCGTTCGATGTAGATTTCCAGGTGCAATTCGCCCATGCCTGAGATCAGGATCTCGTTGGTCTCGTCGTCGGTATAGACGCTGAACGTAGGGTCTTCTTTGCGGAATCGCTGCAGAGCCTTGCTCATCTTGTCGCCATCGCCGCGGTTGAGCGGATTGACGGCGATCTTGATGACGGGCTCAGGAACGAACATCGACTCAAGCGTGGCGTAGTCACGCTCGGTGCAGTACGTGTCCCCCGAGGCACAATCGATACCCATGACGGCGACAATGTCACCGGCCGAGGCTGATTCGATTTCCTCACGCTTTTCACTGTGCATCCGCACGATGCGGCTGAACCGTTCCTTCTTGCTGGTCCGTTGGTTCGTGTAGGCATCACCCTTCTTGATGGTGCCCTGATAAACCCGCATGAAGGTCAGCTGGCCGAAAGGATCTTCGACAATCTTGAACGCCATACCAACGAAAGGTTTTTCCGGATCGGGAAGAAGTTCGATTTTCTTCGTTTCGTCCGAGGGATCACGACCGTAGATTTCTCGGTCCAATGGACTGGGGAGATACTTCGTGATCGCATCGAGCAGAGGTTGAACACCCTTGTTCTTGTAGGCACTGCCCATGTAGACCGGCGTGGCTCCGTTGAGCACGGCCTGACGCATGGTTTTGTAGATCATCTCTTTCGTGACTTCTTCTTCGCTGAGCAGCAGCTCCATCACTTCGTCGCTGTAGTTGGACAACGAGTCGAGCATGGCGACACGGGCGTCAGCGGCTTCGTCCTGCAAGTCTGCGGGGATCTCCGAGGTGATAACCTTTTCGCCTTGATCACCTTCGAAGGTGTACGCCTTCATCTCGATCAGATCCACAACGCCACGGAAGTTTTCTTCCGCGCCGATGGGGAGCTGAGCCAAGAAGGCGTCGGCACCGAGTTTGTTACGGAGTTGTTCGACAACGCGTCGCGGGTTCGCACCGGTACGGTCCATTTTATTAATGAACGCGAGACGCGGAATTTGATAGCGCTTCATTTGCCGGTCAACGGTAATCGACTGGCTCTGCACGCCACCGACGCTGCACAACACCAGGATAGCTCCGTCGAGCACACGCAGGCTGCGTTCGACTTCGACGGTGAAGTCCACGTGGCCAGGGGTGTCGATCAGATTGATGTGGTAGCCCTGATACTGAACGCTGGTTGCGGCACTGGTGATCGTGATCCCACGTTCTTTTTCCAGTTCCATATGGTCCATCGTCGCGCCGTCACCGCCACCGCGGACGTCTTCGATTTTGTGGATGCGACCGGTATAGAACAGGATGCGTTCGCTCAGTGTGGTCTTTCCCGAATCGATGTGGGCACTGATACCAAGATTCCTGATTTTCTCCAACTTCATGCTACATTCACCTAGGCTGACGCACACACTCGATCGTTGAAACCCCGGGATGCAACAAACGTGTGCATCAAGAAAAAAACCGGCGGCTTGCGAGGCTGAACGCCTCGATCGTCGTGGTGTGGAAGATTAAAATTCAATTCACCATTAGGTGCGCGCGAAGCAGAAATATCGCAAAGGTGGGGCTGATCGAAAAGCCCAAAAGGTACAATTCAACCTTAGATTGTCTGCAATTGGCGGGCCACCGGTAAAATCCAGTCCCCTATGCCGCTGGCGAATCTGCTATCAGCGGGGTATGGAAACCGCGTGGACGCACGCAACCGCTTGGCTCTGAGGCCGGTCTTCACACACAGCGCAAGTCTTAAGAACGGATTCCCACCCCTTGCAGACCAGCGACCGCGCATTCAATGCCGTTTATCAGCAGTCCAGTGTCCGCCATCGGACTGCTGCAGAAAAAAAGCAGGTCGCGGCCTTGTGACCAGCACGGCCACATGGGGCAGCACGGCCACGTGGGGCCACACGCAGTCTTTCCTCGGGGGCGACCGCCAGCGTTCTGGGGCGGTCGGTTACCGGCGTGGGCGATCGAGAACAGAAGGCGTCATCAGGGTCATCGACGTAGTTCGCCCCGATCTAGCGTCAGGACACGGGTCACGTGCCAGGACACGGGTCACCTGCCAAGGCACGGGCCGTTCATGGTAATTTGGAGGTGCCACGATCGAGCTCGTCACGCCGGGCGATGTCAATGAGCGGAGAATCGATCTCGAGTATCGAGAAAGCCACCGGGTAACTCGACCTATCGGGTCACTCCGCATACCAGCAAAGTCGTCTCATTATCAAGACACGCTGGACCGCACGGCCGAATTTCGGGGCTGCCAGATTGTTGTGGCCGAGATGATGATAGAAGCTCGTCAGCACTGCTAGACTCGCCGAGAAACCGAATAGTCTGACGATTCTGCTACCTGCCAAGCCCGACTCGCTCCCAGTTTCTGGAAACTAAAAGTCGCCGCGAGATGAAAACCGCTGGTAGCAACACGACAGCGTACTCCCCCAACCCTCAGTCCCCCCACGATTGAACGTCCCCAGCACGTCCCAACCCATGGCAAAATCCAGCCCATTGGCCGTCTCGAAACCGTCCTCCAGCTCTGGGGGCGTCAGTGCGATGGTCGATTGTGTTCGCAAACAGGCGGCAGGCTGGTTTGCCGACTCCGAGACACCGCTGCTCGCGGTGATTCTGGGCAGTGGGCTGGGTGGTCTGGCAGATTCCATCGACGTCGCTGCGAAAATCGGCTTCGACCAACTGCCGGGGATGCCGGTGGCAACGGCGTTGGGGCACCGAGGGGAATTTCTATTGGGACGATTCGCCGGAGTGCGGGTCATCGCGATGGCTGGTCGGCTGCACGCCTATGAAGGCCACGACATCCATGCCATCTCGCGTGGGATGGCGCTGTTGGCTAGCTTGTCAGTGGACGCTGTGATCATCAGCTGCGCCGCCGGTGGGTTGAATTCTCGCTATCAAACCGGTGACCTCGTGATCATTGACGAGCATATTGGCCTGCTGCATGGACAGATGGGCATGGCGGCACTCTGTCAGCAGGACACGGTGCGGGGGGCCCCGTCCGGTCTGCGCTGCGGACGCCCCACCTGCGACCCGGAATTTGCCGACATCGTCTACCAAGTCTGTTCCGCCGAAGGGGCGGCAGGCCGGATCCACCGGGGGACGTACTTAGCCGTCAGCGGCCCAAATTACGAAACTCGGGCCGAGTGCCGCATGATGAAGAGCTGGGGGGCTGACATCGTGGGCATGAGTACGGTTCCCGAGGTCGTGTTGTCGAGCCGCGCCGGATTGCGGACAATCGCCATTGGTGTAGTGACGAACATGGCTGTGCCCGATGCGCCGATGACGGCAAGCCACGAGGATGTGCTCGCAGTGTCATCGCGAGCCAGCGAGAGATTGCAGCGAATCGTTGGTGCCATTGCCGCTTCGCTCAGTCGCTACCCATTGCATCACGGACAGCCTCAGCACGTTGGGAATGGATTTGCATGAACGAATTCGAGAAGCCTGATTTCACCTTTGACCTTACCAAGCTGACCAGTGGAGAACTGCGTCAGGCGATCGCAGCAATCGACGTCGATCCACCCCATGCGATGTCGGACTCGTCCGCTGCAGAGGAGGTTTTTCCATTAGTACGGCTGACTGGATTGCAGCGTCAGGATGCGGCGTGCATGCGATGGGCGAACTGGGTGCGGGTACATGCCGTTGGCGATCTGGGTGACTTTGCATTCGCGTCCTTCGCTGGGATTGATGTGCGACTGGAAGGCAGCGCGGGCGACGGCGTGTGCGAGGGCATGCGGCGGGGTGTCGTGCGGATCACAGGAAGTACGGGCTGCGGACTGGGGGCAGCGATGATCGGTGGTACCCTCGCGGTCTACGGGTCGGCGGGGCCGCGAGTCGGTGCGGCCATGCGTGGTGGTAGCATTTTTGTTCGCGGTGATGTCGGTGATGACACGGGTGCGGGGGCGTTGGCCGGTACGATTGTCGTCGGGGGCGATGCGGGCGTGAACCTCGGCGACGGGCTCAATAACGTCACCGTTTTCTTGCGAGGAAAAGCCGCGTCGCTGGCCCCGGGTGTGATCGACGTGCCGATCCGTAAACGCGAAGAAGTACGTCTGGGATTGTTACTGATGAGCGCCTCGATCCGTGGTAAACCGGGAGAGTTCCGACGCATCATCCCCGAGGCTCGCTGGAGGGCGGAGGAAGCGGGGGCGGGCGAGGTCCGCCCCAATTGGCGGTGAACACAAGCATCGTTTTTCATGTTTTTTTGCTGTGAAACTCAAAAATTCCTCAAGTTTGCGATCACGCGGATGCTTTGGGGTTGTGATCGACCATGTCCATTGTCGACCATCCCGACTCGCCAGTGCGAACGTTCGGTGACACGGATGTGAAGGATCGCGACCGCGTCAACCAAGCTTGATACACGTTCGCCGGCGACACGCCTTTTCTCAGCGTCCAAGGAGGGACGAACTGTGCCGATTCGCTCATTCAATCAAAACGCTTTCACAACACGTGGTTTTGCGTGTTGCGTATTTTCGCTACTGGCGCTGATCGCCTGCGGAGCATCTGCGACGGCGGACTCCATCCTGCTCGAATTCAGTTCAGACAACTGCCCCCCCTGCCGCGCCATGCAGCCGATCGTCTCCGAACTGATCGCTCGCGGCGTGCCGGTACGCCAGGTCGACGTGCAAGCCGAACCGCAACTCGCACAGCGCTATCGCATCCGCAGCACACCCACGTATGTCGTCGTGCAACAAGGTCGGGAAGTCACACGATTGGTCGGTGCTCAAACCGCCGCGAATCTATATGCGGCACTGCAGAAAAACGCCGGCGGTGAAATCGTCCCCACTCGCAGTCAGATCGATGCGTCGTCTGTCCGCAGTTCCAGCATTCAAGATCCCCAGACGCGGTTGGCACCGCTCAGCGCTCCAACGAACTCACTGGCTCAATCATCCAGCCGAACGGTACGTCGCGAACGCGAAGATGACCGCTCCGCTAGCAACCAACTCTCCCAAGGCGATTCCTGGCAATCCTTGGCGTCACTGAGTTCCGCAGAGGTCGGCCCCACCAGTCCAACCCCTGAACGGATCATCGAAGCGATGCCGAGTGCGTCGCTGGCTGATGCAGTGGAGCGTGCTCAAGCCGCAACGGTTCGCCTGCGAGTGCATGACGGCCGCGGTTACGGTGCGGGCACGGGCACGATCATCGACGTTCATGGTGAAGAGGCTCTCGTGCTCACCTGCGGTCACCTGTTTCGAGACGGCGACGGCAAAGGCAAAATCGAAGTCGACCTCTTTGTCGGTGGGCAACCTCACACCGTGTCCGGTCAGTTGATCGACTACGATGCGGGTGATCGAGATATCGGTCTGGTGGCCATTCGCCCCGGTATGCCGATCAAGCCGATCGACGTCGTTCGCGAGCACGATGTGATCAAGGTTGGCCAGACCGCATTCAGTTTTGGCTGCGATCGAGGCGACCCTCCCACCCGCCGCGATACCCGGATCACCGGAGTCAACAAATACAACCAGAATGTCGGCGGATCCAATCTCGAAATCTCCGGTGCACCAATCGATGGTCGCAGTGGTGGCGGACTGTTTGACGAGCAAGGACGTTTGATCGGCGTTTGCAACGCTGCCGACTACAAATCTGACATCGGTATCTACACCGGCCCCGGCTCGATTCACTGGCAGCTCGATCGGGTGCAACTGACGAGGCTCTATCAAGCCGACCCCACTGAAAACCTGGCGTCCAATCAGATCAGTGCGATCGATCACAGCGAGGCTCAAGCATCGAGCTCATCCCCAATGGCGACCAATCAATTCGCTGGCGTGAACGTCTCCGGCGCAGTCGCCGCTGAAACCGGCGACACGGAGATGATCGTCATTCTGCGAGATCGTAACGGCAACAGCCGCGAACAGGTCCTCACACTTCGCCAGCCCGACGCACAGTTGGTCCAGCAGATTCGCCAAGCGGCACGTCGCTGATCGGAACACTCCAGCGATCCAAGGACGAGAATGACGACAAGAGATCGCGAGATCGAAGTGATTGATGTCAACAACGCTGTGCTGCCCAAAGGCATCCACCGGGAATACACGATCCGGGGTGCAGAGGCGGGGCAAAGACGTGTTGTGCGAAAACCGATAGCCATCACCGGCGACGATTGTCGCTGAATGATCGCCGCATGCGAAAAAACAATCGCAAGCTCGCGATCGGAGATCGCTGCCAATTCGAACTTCACCACTGGCACTTCACCACTGGCGCGGCTTCGAACTGGCCCGCAGCAAAGAAGCCGGTGATACCAAGGTCGTCAAAGCGGGATTCGGATTCAAAATCGGTGCCCTAACCCAGTGGTGACGGAAATCAACGCTGGCCGGTCGTGTTAACAAGCATCGAGTCTATGCCGATCCGGGCTGAATCGGGCTCGACCCTGCGTTCAGTTACCAAGGTATCTGCGGCGGGCGCGGCATTGATTTGAAGGAAGCACAAGCGTCTCCCGGCGCAGGGGAAATCGGGGTAGAATTCCACGTCTGCGAGACCCGCCGCACCACTGCGACTCGCTTCCGCGGCTGTTCCGTCACGGAAAAACCACGAAATCTTGGCGGAAACGGGCAAATTGCCTGCCGACGTCTTTCATTTTTGCCTCGGTTTCCTACGATCATCCCATCTTCTCCCGCTTCGCTCCTTTCGCCCCCGCTGATTCATGCCTTCCTTTAACGTTCTCATCGTCGGCAGTGGCGGTCGCGAACACGCATTAGCCTGGAAAATCAATCAAAGTCCGCGTGTTAATAAGGTGTATGTCGCCCCTGGGAATGCGGGCACCGGTGTGGATGCGATTAATATCGATATTGCTCAGGACGATCACGAAGCATTGATTGCATTTGCCAAATCCAACAACGTGGGTTTGGTGGTAGTCGGCCCCGAGGCACCATTGGTGGCGGGGCTGGTCGATGACATGCTGGCGGCAGGACTGAAAGCGTTTGGGCCTTCGAAAGCCGCTGCCGAGCTCGAAGGCAGCAAGGTCTTCTGCAAGAATTTACTTCGTTCGGCGGATATCCCCACGGCGGATTACCGCACATTTCGCTCGGCCGATGACGCCATGCGATATATCAAGGACCGCTACAGCGAGCCGAATGATCCCGTCAACGTGGTGGTGAAGGCTGATGGGCTGGCAGCCGGAAAAGGCGTCGTCGTCTGCACGACCCGCAGTGAAGCACTCGAAGCGATCGACCGCATCGCTGCTCGCAAGGAATTTGGTGCCGCCGGAAAGGAACTGATCATCGAGGAGCGGTTGACTGGTCCGGAGGTCAGTGTTTTGGCGATCACCGACGGCGAAACCATCCTCACCCTGCCCACGGCGCAAGATCACAAACCCGCCCTCGATGGCGACCGCGGTCCCAACACCGGGGGCATGGGAGCCTACAGTCCCGCACCCGTGCTCGACGAGCAAACGCTCGCAGATGTCGAGTCCGGCATCCTGGTGCCGATCGTGCATGCGATGAAGCGCGCCCGGCGTCCGTTCAAGGGTGTGTTGTATGCTGGCTTGATGCTCACGCCCGCGGGTCCCAAGGTGCTCGAATTCAATGTGCGTTTTGGCGACCCTGAGTGCCAGCCGCTGTTGATGCGATTGCAAACCGATATCGTCGATGTGATGGAAGCGACCGTGGATGGTCGATTGGGCGAACTCGATGAGCTCACGTTCGATCCACGCCCTGCCATCTGTGTCGTGATGGCCAGTGAAGGCTACCCGGCATCCTACGAAAAGGGCTATCCGATCACCGGTATCGAGGCTGCTGACGCGATGCAGGATGTCAAAGTCTTCCACGCGGGCACCAGCGTGGTCGACGGCAAAGTTGTCAACACAGGCGGTCGGGTTCTCGGTGTTACGACAATGGGCGATTCCATCAGTGCCGCGAAGCTCCAGGCGTACAAAGCCGTGGCACAGATTCGCTGGCAGGGCGCCTGGTGCCGCAAAGACATCAGTGACAAAGCGCTCGTGGTCGCTCGCTAAACCAACGCTGGGCTGTTCAGCCACTGGTATTGACGTCGACTGGGCATGTGCAGTTTTTTGACGACACCTTCTCCATACCAATTTTAACTGATGCTTCGATGACTACTACTCGCGATGAACTCACCGCCATTGTCGCTCCCTACGACCAGACGCACGTCCTGCAGTACTGGGATGAGCTTGACGCCAGCTCTCGCGACCAGCTCGCCGCTCAGATCCGGGCAGTCGACTTGGCCGAACTCGCACGCTTAGTCGGTGGCGATGACCAGCCCACTGACTACGCTGAAATGGCGAGGCGGGCCACCTTGCCGCTGGCGGTATCGGCTGATGGTAGCGGTGTACCCTGGTCTCCCGCCGAGGCTCGCCAGCGTGGCGAGGAGGCGCTCCGGGCAGGTGAGATCGCCGTTATTCTTGTGGCGGGCGGTCAAGGCACGCGACTTGGTTTTGATTTGCCCAAAGGGATGTTTCCCATCGGGCCGCTGAGCGATCGCACACTGTTCCAAATCTTTGCCGACCGCTTGATTGCTACCGGACGCCGCTATGACGTAGCCATTCCCTGGTATTTGATGACCAGTGAAGCTACCGATGCGCCCACACGAGCTTACTTTGAGGAGCATGGAAATTTCGGCTTGGCGGCGGACCAGGTCGTGATTTTCAAGCAGGGCACGATGCCAGCTGTCGATGCCCAGACAGGCAAACTGCTGCTGGCCGAAAAGGACTCGCTGGCATTGAGTCCCGATGGCCATGGCGGCACACTGACCGCCCTCGATCGCAATGGGTGCCTGGACCGCATGCAGGCCAACGGGCACCGGCATCTGTTCTACTTCCAAGTCGACAATCCGCTGGTCACGCTCTGCGATCCTGAATTCATTGGTCATCACCTGCTCTCCGAAAGTGAGATGACTTCGCAGGTCATCCGAAAACGCTACCCCAGCGAAAAAGTGGGTAACGTGGTGGAAGTGGATGGACGCACGCACGTGATCGAATATAGCGATCTGCCGGATCAAGCTGCCGAAATGACGGACGAGAATGGCGGGTTGAAACTGTGGGCGGGCAGCATCGCGGTGCACTTGTTCGACGTCGCTTTTCTAGATCGGGAACGGGGAAGCGATTCATCACTGCCGTTTCATCGCGCCAGTAAAAAGGTTTCCTATCTCAATGAGGCTGCTCAAGCGGTACAGCCAGAAACTCCCAATGCGACGAAGTTCGAGAAGTTCATTTTCGACCTACTTCCTGCCGCTGAGCGGACCATCATTTGCGAGGTCGAGCCGGGCAAAGCGTTCGCCCCAGTCAAGAATGCCGACGGAGCTGAGGCGGATACTCCTGCTTTGGCCCGTCAAGCGATCGTGGACTTGCACCGCTCGTGGCTAGCCCAGGCGGGGGCCGCGGTGGACGATGGTGTAAAAGTTGAAATCAATGCAAATTTTGCGCTCGATCCTGACGAATTACGGGCTAGGATAGCTCCGGAACTTCATGTCGCCGCGGATCAATACTTTGATGCCTAAGGGCGTACAACTGCGTTTTCAATGCGCCGGCGAGATAGCGTCGCTACGGTGGCCGACCTGACGCGACCAGCTAAAGATTTGGCGTAATGCCATGATGTCTGCTGTCTCCCGCGTGGTGGTGTGTCGCGTCGTGCAATCGAATTTGCAGTGTTGACTTCGTCCGAAAACATTGTTTCAAAAGGACTTACGACGGACATCGATCTTTTTTTAGGTTGAGTTTCGTAGAAACTACCGATCGATTTGCCGTTGACCGGGGTTTCATGGTTGCCAATTGGTGTTTGCACGCAAGATGCAACTCAATAGGCTTCGTAAATGGGTGAAATTTATCGCCTTGCCACGCCTCAGGGATCGTCAATCGATTTTTCGTCCCTGCCCCCCCTCCTTGCCCCCCTCCCCACTATGTTCTCCCACGCTTCGAGTCGATGCTGTTCCGTCACCTCGCCCCGCCATGGCGGGGTGAAGGTTGTATTGCTGGTGCTGCTAGCCATTGCCGGCGGTGCAGGCTGGTATGCCTATGACCTGTACAAGGAACGCAGCAAGCGGATTTCGCCTGACGATCTGCTGATCAGCGAGGTCACTCAAGGTCCATTCGATCACACGATCGTCGAGCAGGGCGAAATTGAGAGTAGCAGTAATACGGAGGTGATTTGTGAAATTGAAGCGCGCGGCAATGCCGGGACTGCCATTCTGTGGGTAATTGATGAGGGCACCCACGTAGTCAAAGGCGATAAACTGGTCGAACTGGATTCGTCGAACCTGGAGGTTTCTCTGAAGGAAAACCGAATTGAGGTGATCACTGCTGAAGCGGCCGTGGCGACGGCAGCAGCTCTGTTGGAGCAGGCGACGATTTCGCGCGAGGAGTATCTCGAAGGCTTGTTCCTGACCGAAGAGAAAGCGATCCTCAGTGAGATGGCGATTGCCGAACAGGAGATGCGGAAGGCTCAGTTGGCACTTGAGAGCAGCGAGCGACTCGTGGCAAAGGGGCTCGTCAATTCGTTGCAGCTCGAAGCGGACAAATTTGCACTTGCCAATACACGAAATCAACTCGATGCCGCCAAAGGGCGGTTGCGAGTCTTGCAGGATTTGACCAAACGTAAAATGTTGGTGCAGTTTGATAGCGACATTGAAGCTGCGAAAGCCGGCCTGACCGCCGCCCGCGAAAAGCTCTCCGAAGAGCAACTCGAGTACCGCGAAATTGAGCAACAGATTGCCAACTGCGTGATGGTAGCGCCGACGGAGGGTGTCGTTGTGCACGCCAACAAACAAAGTCATCGTGGTGATTCGGAATTTGTTGTCGAAGCGGGAGCGGTTGTCCGTGAGCGGCAAACCCTGGTGCGTCTGCCCGACCCGAGCAAAATGCAAGTTCGTTGCAAGGTCAACGAATCTCGCATCACGCTGCTTCAGAAGGGAATGCCCGCAAAGATTCGCATCGACGCCTTGCCCAATCTAGGATTAACCGGGCATGTTGCGAAAGTAAATCGCTATGCCGAACCGGGCAGCTGGTTCAGTTCATCGATCAAGGAGTATGGTGTCATCGTTGAGATCACCAATCCTCCTGACAATATACGCACCGGCATGACAGCGGCCGTCGAAGTGTTCGTCGAGCAATTGCCTGACGCGACTCAGGTTCCGATTCAAGCGGTGTATGAACACGACAAGAAAATGTACGCCTTGGTGCAGACCGGCGTCCAGGATTTCCAAACGCGCCAGGTGAAGATCTCCGCCACCAACGATACCATGGCCAGTATTACCGAGGGACTCGTCGCTGGTGACAAGGCGGTTTTGAATCTCCGCGAGCACCTGGCGTTGATGGACCTGCCTGAGGTCGTGGCTGAGGACAACAGCGATATGATCAGGAAGTATCAACCAGTCGCCGCCGCTGATGCAGAGACATCGAGCGCGGAAACGGTCAGTGCCCGGCCAGAGGTTGAGGATGAATCAAGCGTCCAGTCGACGTCTACTCCCCGTCGTGGAGAGGCGAAAGAAACCGCTGAGATGACCACCAAGAATACCGACCAACCGGCCGCATGAGAAATTTCCTGCAGCGTTCCGGAGAACCATCCACCTCACATCCATCGCCGGCGGCAGCCGGAAAACCGGCGATGACGCCCTATCAGCCAGCGAGTCCTATTGCTGCAGCGAAACTCGCTACGCGGATTGATGGGTTGACGAAAGAGTATGTGCTCAAGAGCGAAACGGTCAGGGCACTGCGGGGTGTATCGTTCGATGTCCCTCAAGGGGATTACGTAGCAATCATGGGACCGTCGGGAAGTGGCAAGAGCACGCTCTTGAACATGCTCGGCTGCCTCGATCAGCCTACCGCCGGCAGCCTGTACCTTGGTGACGATAACATTAGCCTGATGTCGGACGATCAGCTCGCCGATATTCGCAGTCGCCGGATTGGGTTTGTGTTCCAATCCTACAATCTGATTCAACAACTCACCGTTGTTGAGAACATCCAGGTTCCCCTGTACTACCAGGGGCTGCTCGGTGCGAAGGAATACGCTCGGGCGGTTGAACTGGCCGAACGGGTTGGACTTGCCGATCGGCTCGACCACCGCCCCAATCAACTTTCTGGCGGACAGCAACAGCGTGTCGCCATCGCCCGCAGCCTCGTCAATGACCCGTACTTCATCCTTGCTGACGAGCCGACGGGAAACCTCGACAGTGTCACGACGGATGAAATTTTGGCACTCTTTGATCAACTCAATGGCGAAGGTCGGACGATCATCCTCGTGACTCACGAGGACGATGTTGCCGAGCGTGCCCGCCGGATCGTCAGGCTCAAGGACGGTATGCTTTATAGTGACGAACCCGTCAGCGATGAACGTCGGCAGACTGCCCGGGAGCTGCAAGCAGCCGCTGCAATCGCGGTGAAGAACAAACAGGGACTCTCATGAAGGCGGTTGGCCGATGCTGATGTGGTTGCGAACAATTCGCATGGGGGTCAAGAGCTTGACGCTGCACCCGTTGCGCACCGGCCTGACGATGCTTGGCATCCTGATCGGCGTGTGGTCGGTGATTGTGTTGACGGCCATCAGCCAGGGTGCAAGTAACCAGGTGCAGAAACAGATTGAGTCGCTCGGTGCGACCACAATCATTGTCCGCTCGGTGAAACCGCCTGAGGAGAAACTCGCTGGTTCATCGGCGTCCAAATATGGTCTGTCTCGTAGTGAACTCGACCAGATCATCGCCACCTTGCCGATGATCGACAAAGCGGTCCCGATCCGCGAGATCAAACGCCAATTCACACATGGTGACGAACTGATTTCCGGACGCTTAGTCGGATGCACGCCGGGCTATAAAACCGTCAACCGGCTTGAGTTGCGGCGGCGGGGTGGCCGGTTTCTGACCGACGCTGACAGCGCGCGGGCGGAAAACGTCTGTGTGATCGCATCAGGGATCGCCGATGGCTTGTTTCCCTATGAAGACCCCGTCGGTAAACGTATCTATGTTCCTGAACATACCGATTACTACCGCATTGTGGGTGTGCTCGAATCCCGCAGCGCTTCGGCAGCGATCGGCGGTTCGCTGGATTCGCAAGATTTCAATCGAGACGTCTATATCCCGATCGAAACCATGCAAAAGCGTATTGGTGACACCATTGTCACTCGCCGCAGCGGCCAGTTCCAAGTCGAAATCATGGAACTCAACCAGATCACCATGCAGGTAGAACGGGTCAGCCAAGTGCGGCCGACGGCCAAGGTGATCGAGAGCATTCTGGCGGCCAAACATAAAGACGCGGGAGACGTGGCCGTGGTGGTACCGCTCGAACTGCTCGAACAGGCTCGCAACCTAAGACTGATGTTTTTGGGGATTGGCGTTTTGATCGCGTGTATTTCGCTGTTGGTCGGTGGTATTGGAATCATGAACATCATGCTGGCCAGTGTCACCGAGCGGACCCGCGAAATCGGAATCCGCCGCGCCTTGGGCGCTCGCCGCCGGGATATTGTCCGACAGTTCTTGGTCGAAACGATCCTGTTATCGTTTGCGGGTGCTGCGTTAGGAATCGTGCTTGGATTTCTTGGTCCACCGATGTATCGCGGCGCGATTCTACTCATCGCCAAGGGGTTTCCTGAGCAGTTTGCAGTATTGCCCAGCGCGATTCGAGATTCACAGCCCACGATCGTAATGGAAACCATTCCACTCGCTGTGGTGATCGCTGTCGCGGTAGGATTGGGTAGCGGCCTGTACCCCGCGATCCGCGCCGCGCGAATGAATCCCATCGACGCACTCCGGCACGAGTAACCAGCAGCCAGTTCCATCAAGTCCTTTGGAAGGGCGCGTCATCGAAGATGGGTTTTCACCAAACCGGTCGCTAAACGAGATGGCGAAGCTCGCCCTCGAAGGGATCGGCTCCGATTGGGGTGGAATGAGTGAACCGAGTCGCGTCAGCGCCCGGGCCTGACGGCATCACCCGGTACTTGAGGGCCTCGCCCGGTGCCTGACGGCACTCCGCTTACATTCGTGATCGCGCGACGTCCAAGCCATGCGAGCGGGTCCACGCTCCTTCTGCGGGAAACGAGGCCTACGCCCTCTGCACTTTTAAGTTAAAGTGGGAGCCCTTCGATGTGAATGAGCCTGGCCCGTTAGAAGAAAACATGATGAGCAATTTATTTGGATCCGAGCGTCCGCTGCGTACAAAATCCTCCCGTCGCCGACGACGCATTAAGCAACGTTCGACCTTGGCGTCACTCTTTCTAGAGCGTCTCGAAGATCGCCGCATGCTGGCGACGCTCGACCTGAGCGGTGGGGCCCTCAGCTACGACGGCAGCTCAGCTACAGGCACCTTGGCCGTCGAGCTCGTCGGCACCGACTACCAATTCACCGATACAGAAAACATTACGGTCAGTGGCGCGGACGCGGCGAGTTGCACGGGAACCGGCACCATGGTTGTCTCCTGTGCGGTCAGCGCCGTGACCTCCGTCGACATTGATGTCGCCCATGCGGCAACGATTTCAGACCTGACACTCACAGGAAACCTGTCCGTGGCGGCGGGGAATGTGACGCTGAATGGTCCGGTCACCAGCGGCGACACGGTCACACTTACTGCAAGCGACGGTGCGATCACGGACAACAACACCAGTGATCCAGACATCGCGGGCACCAACATCAACCTCACCGCTACCACGGGCATTGGCGCGTCGACGGATGCCAATCCCACGTTGGAAATTAATGGCACCAATTTGAACGCCGCGACCAGCGGTGGCGACATTTTCATCACCGATACGGCGGGCGGTGTGGCCCTCGAGGCAGTGTCGGCGGGTGCCGGGCTCATCAATCTGACCTCCCAGAATGGAGCAATCACCGATGGCAACGGTGCCGACGTCAACCTCACTGCAGCGAACGGTCTGACCCTGACGACGACAGGGGCCAACAACGCGATCGGTACGAGTAGCGATGCCATCGAAACTGCGATTGCAACGCTCACGGCCACAACCAACGACGGCGACATCTACATTGCCGACACGGCGGGCGGAGTGGCCCTCGGAGCGGTGTCGGCGGGAGCCGGATTCATTGGCTTGACTGCTCAGGACGGCGCGATCACCGACGGTAACGGCGCGGACATTAACCTCACCGCGGCCAACGGTGTGAGCTTGACGGCAACGGGGACCAACAATGCGATCGGAACCACGGGCGATGCGATCGAGACGGCGACAACATCGCTCACGGCCGCAACCAACGATGGCGACATCTACATCACCGACACGGCGGGCGGTGTGGCCCTCGGTGCGGTGACGGCCGGAGCAGGATTCATTGGTCTGACCGCTCAGAACGGCGCGATCACCGATGGCAACGGTGCGGACGTCAACCTGACTGCGGCCAACGGTGTGAGCCTGACGACGACAGGCGCCCACAATGGGATCGGTACTGCTGACGACGCGATCGAGACGACGACCGGATCGCTCGACGCCACGACGAACGATGGCAACATTTACCTTACCGATACAGATGGCGGCGTGGCCCTGGGTGCCGTGTCGGCCGGCGCGGCATTCATTGACTTGACCGCTCAGAACGGCGCGATCACCGACGGCAACGGTGCGGACGTTAACCTAACTGCCGCCAACGGCGTGAGTTTGACGACGACCGGATCCAGTAGCGCCATCGGGACGGCCGATGATGCGATCGAGACCGCCATCGGAGCGCTCACAGCCACGACCAACGACGGCGGCATTTACATTGCCGACTCGAATGGGCCGGGAATGATCATCAACGCCGTTCTGGCGAAGGAAAACGGACACACGCCTTATATTGATGGCAACAATCAAATCGTGCTGGATAATAATGGGACGCAAGGCACCGATGACGTCTCCATCTCTGTTCAAGGCAACGTCCTGCTCAATACCGTTACGGCTCCGGATATGGCCACGATCACCTCGATTGCCGGCAGAGTACTGGACATCAACGAAGGTTCCAACAACGTCCTGGGGCAGAGTGTGAGCCTCATCTCCAACGGCTCGATCGGCCAAGACGGCGATGCGATTGAATCGTCGGTCGAGACTTTTAGTGCCAGCACAACCGATGGTTCGATCTTTCTGTCATCGCTGCTTGTGAGCACGGCGGCGTCCGTCGTCGCAGGCGGGGCGGGCAACCAGGTGTTGGTGACGAGTACAAGCCCGAGTCTGCAAATCCAGACCATTACGGCACAGGGGAATGTCACGGTGCAAAACGGAGGCGGTTCACTGCTCGATGACAACGGGACGGATGTGAACATCACCGGATCAACCGTCAGCCTGAGCGGCGCGTCCGGCATCGGAACTGAAGTTGATCCGTTGGAGACACACACTGCAAACTTGAGTGCGACGGTCAGTGCCCCCGCATCCGGCATCACCCCCGCCGCTGTCATTTTCATCGACAACAACGACGGTGGCCTCGTTGCGGTCAGTTCGGTTGCAGCTACGACGAACGGTGGCGACGTGGCGATTAACTACCTTGGTGGTTCTCTCTCGTTCGTCGGGAGCACGCAGGTGCTTAACGCCGCGGGTGCGGCGGTGACCTTTGAGACCAAGACTGGCGATGTCAAGGTTGGTCTTGTCGATGCCGGTAGTAGCGACATCAGCATCATCACGCCAGGGGCCATCACCGATGAAGGCAACGATGCCGACGTGGACGTCCGTGGGGGCTCAGTGAGACTCACCGCTGGGTCTGGAATCGGCGGTGACTCGAATGAAATCGAGACGGACGTCGTGTCACTGGAAGCGACGACGAGTGCCCAAGGCATATTTATCTCAGAAGCCAGTGCGTTCACGGTGAGCGTCTCGGCAACGGCCGGAGATATCAATGTGAGCAACACTACCGGCGACATGACCTTGGGACTTGTTTCCTCACCTAGCCAAGTAACACTCCACACCAGTGGCGCTATCCTGGACGGGAACGGCGCTGACAATAATGTATCTGCGGACACGCTCAATCTTTCCGCGGCGAACGGCATCGGATCGAGCGGCGACGCCCTGGAGATCTCGGTTAATACGTTAACGGCAGACGGCGGAGCGGGCGGTGGACTATGGATTGCCAATAGCATGGCACTCGCGTTGGCCTCGGCAGCGGCAACAGGCGGGCCGGTTTCCATATCTGCCTCGGGCGACCTCACGGTCAGTTCGGTGACCGCGACCGGCCAGGACGTCACGTTGAAGGCATCCGGCAAATTGATCGATGGCAACGGCACGACCACCAATGTTAGCGCCGCAAGCGCGACCCTGAATGGGTCCATGATTGGCACCTCAAGCGACAAGATCGAGACCGAGGTGTCTACGCTCACGGCGGCCACGACGAGCGGCGGCGTCTTCGTGAGTGATGTTGGTACCGGAAGTCTGACTCTTACCGCTACAGCCACCGGACAGGCGGCCGATATTGACATCGACAGCGCGGGCAGTATCGTCCTCACGACCGCGATCGCCCAGGGCGACACGGTGAAGCTAGATGCTGCCGGAACGATCACGAATGGCAACGCCCCTCCCCCGCCGGTAAAGTCCAACATTATCGCGAAAACGCTCGAAATCACTGCTCCTGGCGGTATCGGCACCCCCACGAACCCACTCGAAGCGGACGTGAATCAAGTGGCCGTGGCCGACGGTGGCTCAGTTGGCGCAAATATTAATTTCACCGGCCCGCTCCTGCTCACCGAAGCGGCGTTGGAAGCAGCGGGCAGCGGCACGCTGACGTTCAATGCAGATTCGATCGCGATTGAAAACATCAGCGACGATACTGCCACCATCGCGTCCGGTCGATCTCTCCTGCTGCAAACGACAACCGGGGCCATCGTATTTCTTGATCCCGCAGACACGATTGAGACGACTGGTGCCGGCACGATCACCATCCAATCGGGGACCGTCGTGGAGAGCGGGGCCGTCGCCGTGTTGGGCAACCTCAAGACGGCGGGCGGAAACATTCTCGCTACCGCCGACCGAACCATCACGATAGGCCAGTTCGATGCCGGGGCGGGTGACGTCACTGTCGAATCCCACGCCGGGATTATTGTCGACGGCAACGGGACGGCCGTGAACGTGATCGCTGGGACAGCGACACTCGCTGGTGCCGCTCCGACGGCACGCCAGGCCGAACTCGATGAAGAGTTTGCAATCGCTAACGCGGCAGCGTTCACAGCGCAGGCGGCCGCAGAGCAAACCACGGCCAACGCTCTCGAAGGCCAACTCAACATTGCCAATCTATATGTAGAGGACTTACAAGTTGCGGTTGCCAATGACAAGGTTGCCGCCGATTCTGCTGCCGACGCATATAACCGTGCAACGAATACTTCGAACGGTCTGAACGTGGCTGTGGCAACTGCGGGCACCGTCGTCAGTGCTGCCAGTGTCGCGACAAGTGCCGCAGCACTGGTTGCGGGACCTGCCCAAGCCATTCCGCTGACTGGTGATTTAGGTGCAGGCACGATTTTGGCTGGACTCCAAATTGGTTTAAATGTTGCCCAGGTTGCACTGAACGTGGCCTCCATCGCGGCGACCTCGTATGCGTTTACCGTGACCGACTTGGGCAATGAAAAGTCAGCTGCGACCGCGCAACTTCTCGCCGACTCGTCCTCACTGAATCTGGCGCTGGCGTCGCAAAATTCCTTGTCGGAAGCGAACTCCATTTCGCTGGCAGCGGCCGCCAATTCAGCGATTGTTCGCGATGCCTCCGAACGTGTTCGTGACCAGGCCATCTTGGCCCGTGATCAAGCAAATGTGATCGGCTCCGCTGCCGAACCGCTCGGCCTCGACGTCAGCGGGGTGGTCAATGTGACTGCTG
This sequence comes from Allorhodopirellula heiligendammensis, assembly GCF_007860105.1. Lineage (NCBI taxonomy): Bacteria > Pseudomonadati > Planctomycetota > Planctomycetia > Pirellulales > Pirellulaceae > Allorhodopirellula > Allorhodopirellula heiligendammensis. The sequence goes on along the minus strand of NZ_SJPU01000002.1, from coordinate 2,208,292 downwards.
GCCCAACGGACAGCTACTTGGAAGTGACTGGCGCCACTGCCATCGACCAAATTCAGACCACCGGCAGTGTCACCCTGATCTCGACCGGCGCCATCAGCGACGCCGACGCGGGAGCTGGGGCGGACGTCCTGGCCACAGGACTGAACATCGCTGCCGCAGGCGGCATCGGAGCGACAACGGATCCCATTGAAACACGTGTGGCTACGCTCAATGCCACCAACACCACCAGCGGGGACATCGTGATTGCCAACATCGCCGGTGACCCGGCGGCGCTCGACATCACGGGCATCTCAAACTCCGGTGGCGGCGATGTCGTGATTTCCAATCAGGGCAGCACCGTGGGTGGCGAAGGCATCACGGTCAGCGGCCCAGTGAGTGCCAACGATGCTACCGCTGCGGTAACGATCAACTCCGGCAGTCCGCTGACCATCGACTCGGACATCACCGCGGCGGGGGCGATCGTGCTGACCGCATCAGACACCGCGAACTCCGGTGATGACCTGACCGTCATGTCAGGTGCCACCATCGAGTCCACCGGCTCATCTGTTACGCTCCAGGCCGGTGACAATATTATCGTTGAGTCGGGCTCGACGATCCAAGCGAGTACCGAGATCGTCATCACAGCTGACTTTGACGACGACCCGGCCGATACGACCGGCGCCAACGTGATGATCGCCGGCACGCTCGTTTCGCCGACGGCCACGATTGGCGTCGGCGACAATGCCGACGACGACGACACGTTTACAATCGCGCCCCAGCTCGCGACGCCGATCACAGTGGACGCTGGCGATGGCAGCGACACGCTGAACTTCAACGCCAACGGCCTTGCCGTCACCATCGCCGGCAACCAGATCACGGCTGCGGGCATGCAACCGGTGACGTTCAACAACTTCGAGTTCGTGAACATCCTCAATGCAAGTGGCGGTGGCAGTATCACGCTTTTGGCAGCCGCCGGTGACGCCGACACGCTGACCCTGACGGGCACGGGTCCGCAAGCGGGTACGTTCTCGCTCAATGGCGGCGTGCCTATCGCGTTCACCGACGTGGACAGCTTTTACTTCAATGCCAACGACATGGCTGATGTCATCACCGTGGCCCCGTTCGCCACGTCGGTGCTGCCGTGGAATGTTGGCGTGACGATCGATGGCGGCACCGGTGACGACCAGATCATTTACAACAACGTCGTAGGACTGATTGATCGCACGAGTGTGACCGCGACCGCTCCACAGGCCGGACACATCGACTCACCTGGCGTGACGTCCGCGCTGAATAGTCAACTGGTCTCGTTCACGAACGTGGAGGAAATCTCGGCGAACGCGAACTCAGGCGAGGACGAGCAGCTAACCGTGAACCAACGCGACACCTCAGCTGCTGACACGACCACTCTGCTCGACGATACCGCCGAACTCGTTGGACTCTTCAACGTCGAAATGGAAAACTTCGTTGGCTTAACACTCAATGGCAGAGGTGGCAACGACACCTTCAACATCACTCCTGGCACAATTCCAGTGTTCGTCAATGGCGGCAATCCGATCGGCAGTACTGCCGGCGACCTGATCAATTTCCTGCCGACATCGACGTACATGCTCGAATCAGGCCCCGAGAATGATTCCGGCGGACTCGTGCCGAGTGACGCACAGCGTGTCAGTTGGGATCATATTGAACAGCTTTCTGTCTCCGGTGGTACGGGAGGAGTATTCCAGGGTACCAACGGTGACGACGCTATCACCATCATCGCCCGCGACAGTTCCACACACACGGCAGCCGACGGCGTTCAGGACTTCACCGTCAGCCTCAACGCCGGGCCGAGCATCCTGTTCTTAAACACACCGGTATTTACGGTAAACGCATTGGCTGGAGACGACGATATCGTCCTACAGACCCTGGACCCCGCCGCGGCGGTCTGGGATGTGGACTTAACCATTCGCGGTGGAGCGTCCTCTTCCACGACCGGTACTGGGCAGGGAGGAGACGTTTTCTCATTGGAATCCCAAGGAACACAAACGGTGACCTACTCACCTTCGGTTATCGAGGTCGCCGAACTTTCGTCAACGATCAACATCAGTGCAGTTGAACAGGTTGGTTACGAAGGACAGGGCAGCGATACTCTGACTATCAATGGGACCGGACGGGATGACAATTTTGTCGTGAGTCTGGGCAATGGCGGTAGCGGCAGCCACCGGTCCAACGCAGCACCATCGTTCGATTACACCGGCGCAAGTGACGTGACGGTCAATGGCGGGACGGGAGGATTCGATGTCCTGAGTCTACTCGGTGGTGGGGGCGTCGACACGGTGACCTCGACCGCCACGGTTGTCACGATTGCTGACCAAGGCACGCTCACGCTCGGCAGCAACCTGAGCCGCTTTGAGCTGCGCACTTTTGGTGGCAATGACAATATCACTCTGGATCTTGATGTACCCGGCATACAAAACTTTGTCGATGCTGGTGACGGCAACGATGTCATTGACATGGCCGGTTCGCAGGGGGCCACGATCTTCGGCGGGCTAGGCGATGATACCATCACCGGCTCGGATGATGCGGATCTGATTTTCGGTGGAGCCGGCCAGGACGTCATCATGGCAGGAGGTGGGGACGATGAAGTCAACGGCGAGGCCGGCAACGACATCATCATGGGCGGGCTAGGAACCGATAGACTATTTGGTGGTTCCGACAGCGATGTTTTTAACTGGAATGCTGGCGATGGCAGCGACTTTGTCGACGGCGGTAGCAATGCAAGTGACATCCTTAACGTCAGCGGCAGCAGTGCCGCTGACGAATTCATGTTGCAACCAGCCAATGACTCAACCCATCTCCAGGTCATCCTTGGTGCGGGCATCGTCGATACGCAGGGCGTCCAACAAATCAATGTCAACGGCCTGGGCGGCGGTGATGCGTTCACGTTAACCGACCTCACGACGACCGAAGTGGTCAAAGTCAATCTAGACCTCGGCGCCGCTGGGTCGAAAGACATGATCGGGGTCCATGGTCGCAGCGTCACCGACGACCTACTCGTTTCCAGTACGGGTGGCGTCGTGAACGTCGCCGGGCTGGAATACGACGTCACAGTGAAGAACGCTGCTGCGGCTGATCAGGATCTGCTAAGGCTGTTAGGGAACGAGGGCAACGATATCCTCACGGCGGCAGCGGGAGTCCAAGACACGATCCTAATGACCCTTGAGGGCGGAGCGGGCGATGATTTCCTGTCCGCCGACGCTACCTTGATTGGCGGTCCCGGTGACGATCATCTCCATGGCGGCGCTGGCGATAATCAGCTATTCGGCAATGAAGGCGAGGACACGCTGATGGGCGGTCCTGGCAACGACACGTTCGATGGCGGCAGCGGCTTTGATACGATTTTGATCCAAGGAACGTCCGCCAGTGACAGTATCGGCGTTGACCAATCATCGGCGACGACCCTCACCGTTCAGCTCAACGGCGTGAACGATACCGACACCCTGATCGCAGGCACGATTGAGCAAGCTCAGGTGGACGCTGGGCAGGGCGACGATGACATTGGTGTCCGGATTTCGCAGGATCTCAATGCGACCCCAGAGAACAGTCTGCGCGTGACCGTTCACGGCGGTGAACCCGACGCGAGTGATCGCCTGCTGGTTATCGATGATGGGATTGGCAATACCGTGCAAAACCATCAGGGAGCCGACGAACAGAGTGGTACCGTGATCGTTGGTCCGCTGTCACCGGTGTCCTACAGTGGGATTGAATATGTCAATATTGCGCCGCTCGATACCGATTCATCGAGCAGCACGTTTGGAGGCACGGGAAGCGACAGCCTGGGGCGCATCGTTGTATTTCACCCAGATGTTTTCTCCTACAACAGTACCTTTCATAATCCCACCGAATTTTCAGATTTGGTTCAGTACACGGCCAAACCATCCATTGCGCCAGGCTCCCAGGCTGATCCGTTTGGACTCGGTTCCGAGCTTCAGGCGGATGTGGACTGGTATCGTTTCACCGCCCCAAAAACGGGCACCTTCGAGTTTCAATTATTGTTTGACGCGGTCCCCGTGCTTGCTAACGGGCAGGCCGGCCTGCCCGGTGACGGACAACTGCGATTAGACGTTTTCAACGCCGACGGGACACCGATTACACGACTGCCCACGGAGACGAATGATGCGACCCAGGCGATTGGAATGGAGGCTGGGCTTAGCTATTTAGTACGTATCCAGGGAGCGACTCCGGATTCGATTAATATTTATGACATCAATGTTGCTGATGTGGACGCGATCGGACCGCAGATTGTTGATCCTGATGGTGCCGGACCGCAGCAGGCAATTGAAATCACGGGGATTCCCACCTACAACCTGTTTGACGTCAAGCCTGTTAGCCAAGGGCCGACGCCGTTGGTCAATAGTCTCACCATCCATATTCAGGACGGCCCCAATCGATTCCCTGGGTTTACCTACGGAGCCTTGGACCCCGACATCTCCTCGGCAGCAGGTCTTTACACTCTGACTGGAGATCACAATGGGATCATCGACATCTCGGCCATTGTTGTGACCAACGCCCCTGTCACTGCAGGCGGACCGGCAACCGCCACGATCGAATTACAGTTCGATTCTCCTCTGCCGGACGATCGCTATACCCTGATGTTGAGCGACTCAATCGTCGACCCCAGCGGGAACCAGCTCGATGGCGAGAGCGATGCCCAAGAGCCGCAAGGCGGTCCGACGTTTCCTTCAGGTGATGGAGTCCCGGGTGGCGATTTTGTAGCACGCTTTACGGTGGATTCGCGAGCAGAAATCGGTGTTTACGCCGACGGTAGTGTCTTCATTGATACCAATGGGAATCGACAATTCGATCCTGAGGCGATTGATAGCGATTTTACGAATGAAGATATCGTCTACAAACAGGGAGAACAAAACTCTCTGACGATTGCTGGAAATTTCGTACGCGATGCTGATGGTATCGCTGATGGATATGACAAACTTGCAACCTATGGCTCTTTCGGGGGAGCGTTGCGTTGGTTGATTGACACCAACAACAACGGTGTTCCCGATCTCGTCGTGACGACATCCCCCCAACAAAACGGGCTACCCTTCGCTGGAAACTTCGACGATAATTCAGTCAACGGTGATGAGGTGGGTCTCAAGAGCGGGACGACGTGGCACCTCGATACCGATCATGACTTCCAAGTCGACAAGACGCTTGCGGGCAACATGACAGGTTCGCCGTTCGTGGGAGACTTTGACGGCGATGGGATCGATGATCTCGGCGCATGGTCCAACGACCTGTTCGTGCTCAATCTGAGCAGTGGCGACGTCGACAATATCGACGGCTACACGGATGTGTCCTTCACATTCGGGTTTCCAGGTGTCCGTGAACAACCGTTTGCGGCTGATTTTAATGGTGACGGCCTCGCTGACATCGGCCTGTGGCAGCCTGACGGCACCGGCGTAGTACCAGAGGAACAGGGCGAGTTTTATGTTTTGATGAGTCATACGAGGCCGCTCGCAGATGCACCATTGGGAGGCGGGCCTGCATCGGTTGTCACAGTGCCGGACCGAATCACAGCCACGATTGACGGCTCGGGTGGCACTGAGATTTCGTTCACACCACAGTCGTTTGGGTCGGACTTTTTCGCCGCCTTTGGTGATTCCGATGCGCTGCCTGTCGTGGGCAATTTTGCTCGCCCGTCGCTATCAGCTTCGGGAATTCCAGTAGACCCGGTGAGTTTGGCTGTACTTGGTACGACGAACCTCGATAACCCCTTTGATGTCAACCGCGACGGCAACGTCACAGCCCTGGATGCGCTGTCGATCATTAACTACCTCAATAGCGAGCAGTCGACGTCAGTGGGGTCGATCTTAATTGAGTCCGGCAGCACAATGTTGGACGAGGGACCGATGTTCAATGTCAATGGAGACGGTTTCATCACGGCCTTGGACGCCCTCCACGTGATCAACCATCTCAATGAGCTCGACAGCCAGATTGCGAATCCCGAGCCCGTCGCCCCGGTCATTGTTCCGGCGAAAACTCCTGACTTGTTCTCCGATCGCGAGGATGAGCGGACGCGGGAGCTCGCAACGGTCATTCACGACGTTGCCGAGGGATTGGTCAAATCCGCAGAGGATGCGCAGCCCGGCGGTTCGCAGTTGAGAGACTCTGCCAATTCGTCTCAGCTGCGAGTCGATGACTTCTTTGCAAACTGGGACCGGGAGACCGCTGCAGATCGATCGGCAGCTAGAGATTCAGACGTTTCCTTTGACGTCGAACTCTTAGCGACACCCGAGCGCTAACTCGCTATGGGTAAGGGTGAATCGGTTCGCAACCGCGGATCCGTAGCGTCCTGACAATCTTCCGTCCAAACGACGTAGGTGTGCAGAGAGTGATCATCACTACTCCATCGTCGACTTGGACGCCGTTGTTCTACGAATGCGTCGATCCTTGGGCATTGCCAATGAGATGATTCGACGCGGGGGGATGGAAGCGGCCGACGCCTTCGCGGCGTGAACTGCTCTCTCTCGACAGCGTCTGCTGCCCCCTCTGTTTCGTAAAGTTCGCGAACGATGGCGCCCCTGTCCACTCGGCGGGGTAGTTCTCCCCAGAGAGGTTTATTGCGGAATCGCTTAAGAAACCAAGTCGAACTGAAAATGACGCATTTTTGTAGTTGACGCGCTATTGCTTTCGTCTGTCGGATAGGCTCACATTAGTGCACTCAACAACCTTAGGGGAGCGAAACCCCTCCTCGGGGCGTGTGTTGCCGCGCGCCCATGCATGTTGTCTATGCACATGGCGGGAGCTGATTGCCTTCCCCCTGTGCATCACACGCGGACGTATGAAGCAGTCGCTGTCATTGTGCTTAGTCAGTTTTAAGGGAATACCATGAAGAAAATGTTTGACATTAAGCGTTCATCGGCGTTGCGAACACATTCGTTTCGTCGCCGTTGTGCATTGCGGCGGTCGACATTGGCGTCGCTCTTTTTGGAAAAGCTTGAAGATCGACGCATGTTGGCGACGCTCGACTTCAGCGGCGGAGTGATCAACTACGACGGGAGCGCCGCTGGCAGCACGTTGGTTGTGGAACGCGTCGGCGCTGACTACCGATTTACGGATACGGAAGCCATCACGGTAACTGGTGGCCAAGCGGGCAGCGTTAGTGGATCGGGCACGATGGTGGTGCTGAGTCCAGCCAATTTGGTGACGTCCATTGACATTGATCTGCTCGGTGGCACTGACGCGGTGACGATTGCTGATCTGGCGCTCGCGGGAAACCTATCCGTGACGGCGGAGAATGTGACGCTCAACGGCCCGGTCACGAGCGGCGACACGGTTGCGATTCATGCCAACGGCGGCTCAATCACAGATAACAATGCCAGCGATCCCGACATCGTGGCGACCAACATTGACCTCACCGCTGTTACTGGTATTGGGAAGTTAATCGATGCCGATCCCACTTTAGAGATCAATGCTACGAACCTGAACGCCTCCACTGTTACGGGAGGCGTTTTCATCACCGACACAGCGGGCGGTGTGGCGCTGGGATCAGTGTCGGCAGGCGCGGGCTTCATTGCTCTAACAACTCTGGATGGTGCGATCACCGATGGCAACGGTGCGGCCGTCAACCTGACTGCGGCCAATGGTGTGAGTCTGACGACGACGGGATCAAACAGCGCGATCGGTACGGTTGGCGATGCGATCGAGACCGCAGTCGGAGCGTTCACGGCCACGACCAACGACGGCGGCATTTACATTGCTGACTCGAACGGGCCTGGGCTGATTATCAACTCCGTCGTGGCGAAGGAAGGTGGCAAAACGACGGTCATCAACGGCAGCAATCTAATTGTGTTGGACGACAATGTTACCCAAGGAACGATGGATATCTCCATCTCCGCCCAAGGAGACATTTTACTCAACACCGTTAGTGCTCCCAATATGGTCACGATTACCTCCGTGACAGGCAGAATACTGGACATCAATCAAGCGTCGAACAACGTTTTGGGGCGGAGCGTGAATCTCGTCGCCAACGGTACGGTTGGTCAGGACGGCGATGTGATTGAATCGACGGTCGAGACTTTTAGTGCCAGCACGACCGACGGTCCGATCTTCCTATCGCAGCTGATCGAGAGCACGGCGGTCTCAGTCGTTGCTGGTGGAACAGACAATAATATGTTGCTGACGAGTACGGGCGCGAGCCTGCGTATCAAGACCATCACGGCACAAGGTACTGTCACGGTAGAAAACAGTGTTGGGTCACTGCTCGATGACAATGGGGCGGCCGTGAACATCACCGGCTCGATCGTCAACCTGACCGGTGCATCGCGCATCGGAACTAACCTCGATCCGTTGGAGACGAACACGCCTGACTTACGCGCGACCGTCAGTGACCCTGCCGCCGGCATCACTCCGGCTGCTCCTATTTACATCGACAATAGGAGCGGTGGCTTGGTCGCGATTGACTCCGTCGCAGCCAGCACAAACGGGGGCGATGTAGCGATCAACTTCCTGGGGGGATCCCTCTCGTTTTTGGCGAGCACGCAAGTGCTCAACGCAGCGGGGGCAGCCATGGCGTTTGAGACTAAGACCGGCGACGTCAAGATCGGCCTCGTCGATGCGGGCACTCGCGACGTCAGCATCGTCGCAGCCGGAGCAATCGTTGACGACACCAACGATGCCCTCGTCGACCTTCGCGGTGGCACGACAAAACTCACCGCGGGCGCTGGGATCGGCGATAGCCTCAACGGTATCGATACGGCCGTTGCCACACTGAACGCAAAGACGGATTCCAGCGGAATTTATATCCAAGAGGCCGATGCGTTCGACGTCAGCGCTATCGCGAAGTCCGGTGATATCGACGTGCAAAATGGGATGGGCGATATGACCGTTGGGCTCGTTTCCTCGCCGAGCCGAGTGTCGCTTCTTACCAGCGGCGCAATGCTAGACGGGAACGGCGACAATAACAATTTATCTGCAGACACGCTCAATCTTGTCGCGACGAATGGCATCGGTTTCGGCGGAAACGCGCTGGAAAGCTCTGTCAACACTCTGACAGCAGACGGCGGAGCGGGTGGTGGACTGCTGCTTGCTAATAGCAAGTCGCTAGTGCTGACCTCGGCATTGGCAACGGGTGGAGCCGTTTCCATCTCTGCATCTAGCAACCTGACGCTCGGTGCGGTGATCGCAACCGGCCAGGATGTCACCTTGACTGCATCTGGCCAATTGATCGATGGGAACGGCCTCACCAATAACATTAACGCACTTAGCGCCACCCTAAAAGGATCGGCGATTGGCACGTCTGGCGACAAGATCGAGACCAATGTGTCAGCGATCACGGCCACCACGACGACCGGGGGCATTTTCTTGAGCGACGCGAATCTCGCTAGCCTCACCCTCACCGCCACGGCCCTGGGACAGGCGGCCGATATTGATATCGACAGTGCGGGCAGCATCATCCTCAACACAGTCACCGCCAAGGGCGACACGGTGAAGTTACGCGCCGTCGGATCGATCACCGACGGCAACGATCCACCGCCGCCCGTTCAGGTCAACATCATCGCGAAAACGCTTGATGTCGCCGCTCCTGGCGGTATCGGCACCCTTGCTAACCCATTAGAAGCGGAGGTGAATCAGGTGGCCTTGGCAGACGGCGGCGCAGTGGGCTCGAATCTGACCTTCGCCGGCCCGCTCTTGCTCACCGAAGCGTCGCTCGAAGCGTCTGGCAGCGGCACGCTGACGTTTGATGCCGAATCGATCACGATTGAAAACATCGCTGATAATACCGCCACCATCGCATCTGGTCGCTCGCTTGTGCTGCGGACGCCGACCGGGGCGATCGTATTTCTCGACACAGCGGACACCATCGAAACGTCCGCCGCCGGCACGATCACAATCACAGCCGGGTCGATTGTGGGCAGCGGCGCAGTCGCCGTGCTGGGCAATCTCAAGACTGCTGGGGGAAACATTCTGGTTAGCGCCGATCGAACCATCACCATTGGCGAGTTCGATGCCGGTACGGGAGATGTGACCGTCCAGTCTCATGCCGGGATCATCGTCGACGGCAACGGGTCGGCGATCAACGTGATTGCCGGGACGACGACTCTCAGCGGTAACGCTCCAACCGCTCGAGAGGCTGAACTCGATGAAACGTTTCGGATCGCAGAGGCTGCTGCGGCGAAGGCGGAGGCAGCCGCGGAGCAGACTGCAGTCGACGCCTTGGGCAATGGACAGGCAATCGTCGACGCCGAGGTGGAGAGCGGTATGATAAATGTGCCGGTGCTTCAGATAATATCCGACAACTTGGATATTGAGTACTACGCACAACAGGATCTCGTCGACGGCCTGAGCATCGCTTCGGCAACTGCGAACGTTGCGTCGGTGGCGGTAACGACTGCGGCCACGGTCGCACTGCTCGTGGCGGCTCCCGCGCAAGGTGTTCCGCTGGTGGGTGACCTCGGTGCCTTCACTGTCCAGGCAGCTATACAGGTCGCCGCTAATGCGGTTGAATTGGTGAGTACCGGGTTGGCCATTGGAGTCACCGCGGCATCAATCGAGCTGGCCAAAGTAGGCGTCGCGGATACCACCGCGAATTTCACACTTCAATCCGCCAAGGACAGGCTGGCATTGGCGATCGTGACACAGCAGGCGTTCGCGGAATCGACTTCGATTACGCTAGCAGCGGCCATCAAGTCTGCGATTGTTCGCGATGCGTCGGAGCGAATTCGTGACCAATCCATCCTGGCCCGCGACCAAGCCAACGTGATCGGCACCTCGACGGCACCTCTCGGCCTCGACGTTAGCGGCGTGGTCAATGTGACTGCCGGACCGACAGACAGCTTCTTGCAAGTGGTCGGGGATACAGCCATCGACTTGATCCAAGCCACCGGCAGCGTCACCCTGGTCTCAACAGGCACGATCACTGACGCCGACGCGGGAGCCGGGGCAGATGTGCTGGCGAAGGGCCTGCGCATCGTCGCTGCCGGAGGTATAGGAACAGCGGCCGATCCCATCGAGACCCGTGTCGCCACACTCAATGCAACCAACACCACCAGCGGGAACATCGAGATTGCCAACACGGCGGGCGCCCCGGCGGCGCTTGACATCACAGGTATTTCAAACTCCGGTGGCGGCGATGTCATGATTTCCAGTCACGGCAGCACTCTGGCCGGCGAGGGTATCACAGTGAGTGGTCCGATCACCGCAAGTGACGCGGCTGCTGCTGTGACGATCAATTCAGGTAGCCCTTTGACGATTGATTCGGATATTACTGCCGCGGGCGCGATCGTGCTGACCGCAGCGGAAACGTCCGATGGTGGCGACGACTTGACCGTCAATTCAGGTGCGACAATCCAGTCTACCGGTTCGTCAGTGACCCTCCGGGCTGGTGATAATATCACAATTGCATCCGGATCGACGATCCAAGCCAGCACCGGGATCGTCATCACGGCCAACTTCGACGACGATCCGGCCGACACCAACGGGGCCAACGGGGCCAACGTGATTGTCGCCGGTACGCTCAACGCGCCGATCGCCACGATCGGTGTCGATCCTGCCGCCGACGACGATGACACGTTTACCATCACGCCTTCAGTCGTGACGCCGATCACCGTCGATGCCGAAGATGGCAGCGATACGCTGAACTTCATCGCCGATGGTCTTGCCGTGACAATCGTGGGCAACCAGATCACAGCAGCGGGCCGGCAAACGGTGACGTTTACCAACTTTGAGTTCGTCAACATCATCAACTCAAGCGGTGGCGGCAGCGTCACGGTTTTGGCGGAGCCTGGCAACGCTGACTCGCTGGTCCTGATCGGCACCAGTCAGAAGGCGGGCACGTTCACGCTCAATGGAGGCGTCCCGATATCGTTCAGTGGTGTAGACAGTTTTAACGTCAACGCTGGCGATCTGGACGACGTCATCACCGTGACCCCGTTCGCTACCTCGGTGCTGCCGTGGAATGTCGCCGTCGGAATCGACGGCGGCGCTGGCGAGGACCGCATTATCTACAACAACGTGGTCGGACTGGTCGACAGTACCCGCGTGACGGCAACCGGTCCGCAGGCCGGACACATCGATTCGCCCGGGGTGACATCGGCGCTCAACAGCCAGTTGGTCTCGTTCACGAACGTGGAGGACATTACGGCAAACGCGAACCCTGGCGAGGACGAGCAATTGACCGTGAACCAGCGAAGCACTTCGGCTGACGATACGGCAACCCTACTCAACAATGATGTCCAGCTCATCGGGCTCTTTAATGTTGATACGGAGAACTATGTCGGGCTGACACTCAATGGTCACACTGGCAACGACACGTTCAACATCACTCCCGGCACCATTCCAGTGTTTGTTGACGGAGGCGACCCGATTGGTGCCACTGCCGGCGACCGGATCAACTTCCTACCGGTTACCTCCTACACACTTGAGCCGGGTCCGGAGAATGACTCCGGTGGATTCGTTCCTGATGGCCCAGGTATCCAACGTGTCAGTTGGGACCATATCGAGGAGGTCACTGTCACCGGTGGCGTTCCAGGCGTCTTTCTGGGTACCAATGGCGACGACGACATCACGATCATCGCCCGTGACAGTTCCACTCATGCGGGAGCCGACGGTGTGCAGGACTTCACCGTCAGCCTTAACGCTGGGCCGAGCGTCCTGTTTCTCAACACACCCGTGTTCTCCATCCAAGCTCTGGCTGGCGACGATGATATCGTGCTGCGGACACTGGACCCCACCGTCGCCGTCTGGGACGTGAATTTGACCATCGACGGCGGCACACCTGCCGCAACCACGGGCGTGGGTCAGCAAGGTGACGTGTTCGAACTGGAAACTGAAGGCGTTCAAACGGTTACCTACAGTCCGGTCGAGATGAGTATCGCTGAGCTTTCCTCCTTGATCGAGTTCAGTGACATGGAACAGATCGTCTTCCGCGGCCAGGGTGATGACACGCTCACTATGAACGGCACCGATCGAGACGATTACTTTGTAATTAATCCCACCAATGGCGGCAGTGGCAGCCATCGCTCGAATTTGTCACCAACCTTTCATTTCAGCGGCGCCAAAGCCATCACCGCGACTGGCGGGAACAGTGGCACCGACAGAGTCATCGTAGAAGCCACCGATGACAACGATGTGGTGACAGCCTCGGCAGCAACGCGACTGGTCACGCTCAAGAGTCCCTCGGGGCTGACCTTCACCCCAGTCGTCCTCGGGGCGGGAATCGATATAGTGACCATCGAAGCCAAGGCAGGCGACGATCTGATTTTGGTGTCGCCCGATCCTTTCGGTGGTGCCCCTGTGCAGTTTAACGTCAATGGCGACTTGCCCAATGCCAGCGACCGACTGGCGATTGAAGATCAAGGGGTCGGAAATACGATTCAACACCATCAAGGCCCCGATCAACGCAGCGGATCCATCATCGTAGGCGACTTGCCACCGGTATCTTACGAGGGGATCGAATACGTTGACATCACTCCGCTGGATACCAATTCATCGAGTAGTACGTTCGGAGGCACGGGCAGCGACGGACTCGGTCGCATCGTCGTGTTTCATTCCGACATTTTCTCGTACAACAGCAGCTTTCATAACCCCACTGACCTTTCGGACTTGGCCCAATCCACGACCCAGCCAAACATTAACCCGGGTGCCCAAATTGATCCTTTCGGAAATGGCGTGAATCTCCATGGAGATGAGGACTGGTATCGCTTTATTGCACCGAAGACCGGAACTTTCCAGTTCAAAGTCCTCTTTGATGCGGTTCCCACTCTTGCTAACGGGCAACCTGGTCTGCCCGGTGATGGACGCTTAAGACTGGACATGTTCACAGCTGATGGAATGCCGATTACCCGCCTGTCTGCAGAGACGGACGCTGCGATCCAGACGATTGGTACCAGAGCGGGACGCACATACTTGGTGAGAGTTCAAGGGGCGACGCCCAATTCAATCAACCCTTATGATGTCGATGTCCAAGACGTGGATACGTTAGGACCTCAGGTGTTCGATCCCGATGGCGATGGTCCTCTGCAGGCGATTCAAATCACCGGAAATCCAGCTTATAACATTTTTGACGTGAAGCCCATTAGCCAAGGCCCCACTCCCTTGGTCAACAGTCTGACGATTAACATCCAAGATCTTCCGACTCGATTCCCCGGATTCGCATATGGTGCGTTGGATTACGACATTTCCTCGGCAGCAGGTTTGTACCAACTGACAGGTGATCACCACGGAATTGTCGCGATTTCGGATGTCATCGTTGTCAATGCTCCCGTCGTATTCGGCGAGGTTGCGACCGCTACGATCGAGCTACGATTTGATTCTCCGTTGCCGGACGACCGCTACACACTCACGCTGATCGACTCCATTGTTGACCCCAGTGGGAACAAACTCGATGGCGAGAGCAACGCCCAGGAACCGCAAGGTGGTCCGACACTGCCCTCGGGTGACGGAGTCTCCGGTGGCGACTTTGTCGCAAGATTCACCGTCGATTCGCGTGCCGAGCTTGGTTTGTATTCCAACGGCAGCGTCTATGTAGATACCAACGGCAACAATCTGTTCGATCCGGAAGCGATCAACAGTGATGATACAAACGAGGACATCGTCTACAAATTGGGAAACCAAACCTCTCTCACGATCGCCGGTAATTTCGTACGTGGCGCTGCTGACGTCGCCGATGGGTACGACAAAATCGCCACCTACGGTACTTTTGGAGGAGCCCTCCGTTGGTTAATTGACACCAACAATAACGGAGTTCCCGATCTCGTCGTCACGACCGCTCCTCAGATCAATGGGTTGCCTTTTGCTGGGAACTTTGACGGCAACTCTGTCAACGGGGATGAGGTGGGCCTGAAGTCTGGGACGACATGGCGTCTGGATACTAATCACGATTTCCAAGTCGACACGATACTCGCCGGCAACATGACTGGTTTGCCCTTCGTCGGCGATTTCGACGGCGATGGGATCGATGATTTGGGCGCTTGGTCGAACGATCTGGTGGTCCTAGATCTCAGCGGCGATGGCATTGATGGGAAAACAGATGTCTCTTTCAAGTTCGGTTTCCCCGGTGTGCGCGAGATCCCTTTTGCGGCCGATTTTAACGGAGATGGCCTTGATGACATCGGCCTGTGGCAGCCAGACGGCTCGGGACTGTCGCCTGTGGGACAGGCTGAATTCTATGTTTTGATGAGTCAACGGAAGCCTCCAAAATTGCTCAACGAGGCTCGGTTTGCAGGCAACGGCCTGCTGCAAACGACGCAGCCGTCCCAGTTACGGATCGCCGATGAGTTCATACCAATCGACGTCACGGAATCTTATGTGCTCTCTGCTACAGCACGATCGGGCGACGGAGAAGGCGGTTTCTACGATCCGGCCAATAGACAGTCTCTGGGATTTGCCAGCTACGATATAGACCATCTTCTGATCTCACCCCAGCATGTGCTCAAACATGCCGGTGCGACTGATACCGTCCTTACGGCAGATCTAAAACCTGGTGATACTCAGGTCTTCGTTCAGAATGCATCGGGCTGGTCTAACGGTGGCGCCAGCTATTCTCGATCCCTAGCCTGGTATGGCTATACCGATAGCCTTGGACATACGTACGACGATTACACCTACACTCGAAATGTTGCAACTAACTACGTCAGTGGGCTTTGGGATGCAACTGGCATCGTGGGCAATGTGATCACACTCAACACGCCGTGGACCGGACCTGAGATCTCTGCAGGAACGGCTGTCCGTAACGCGACGCTGGGAGGTACATACAATTACGCAGGATTGTCAAACCAAACGGTACCTGATGAATGGACCCGATATGAGGCGACGTTGAGTGGGACCGGATTGGACAACACGCAGTTTCGCCCTGGCACTGCGTTCATCAAACCGATCGTGCTGGCAAATTACCAAGGCAATGCGAATAACCAAATCTCTTGGAGAGAGATCCAGGTACATGAAGCAGCAACGGTCATTCCATTAGTGGAGCGAATCACTCCCACCACAGATGGCTCAGGAGGTAATGAAATTGCATTCACGCCGCAGCCATTTGGTCCAGACTTATTTGCGACGTTTGGTAATTCTGCCGCCTCGCCCGTCGTTGGTAATTTCGATCCTCCGGTGGTCGCATCGGCGGGGAACCCAGGGAATCCAATTCGTCTGGAGAGCCTGGCAACAACGAATCTGGATAATCGTTATGACGTCAATGGAGATGGGCTGGTAACGGCTCTCGACGCTCTGTCGATCATAAACTATCTCAATACCGAAGACGCTTCGACGGGAGAATCGATTCTGATCGAAGCGGGAAGTACGGTATATGACGACGGACCGATGTTAAATGTCAATGGGGATGAGTTCATTACGGCTTTGGACGCACTCAACGTCATTAACTACCTCAATGAGGTGGACGCGGTCGATTTGAGTTCCGAGCCAGACGCATCAGTCGTAGTGCCGATGGCGTCACCTGTCGGCAATCAACAACCCCAGCGCGAAGTGAATGGAGAATCACCGACAATCATTGGTGATCTAGTCGATGGAATAATCAAGTTCGCTCATGTCACGCCCGCTAATGAACCACTCGATCATCTCGATCGTGCATTTGCGACTTGGAACGAGGATTTCAATGAGCACAGCGCAGCCGACGAAAATTTAATTTCGTCGGTGGAAGATGAACTGCTTGCCTTGCTAGATCGCTAAAGTCAGGACGGCGAGCTCCGCGTTTGCCTCGTTCTCAATCCAAATAATGAGAACGATGCGAGCTGCTGCGTGCAGATTTAGAACCGCAGTTCAGCACGGGCATTGAAGCCGTCGAACGTGATCGCCTGGCTCATGTCGGCGAAGTGATTGTTGTTGTCACGAACGCCATCAATCCAATCTGCGGTCGTGATGCTGTTGAACCAACTACTGACCGCGTATCCAGCTGAGATGCGGCAGTGCTGAGTAGCCTGCCATCCCGCACCGATTTCCACATCGAGAATGGTGACCAATCGTGCGGTGTTGAAATCGTTCGAGGAAACGTAGGCGTTATCTCGTGTGTTGAGATAGCTGGCGTCAAATTCACCGGCAAGAAAACTCGCGTTTGCTTTGCCGTAACCGTACAGTCCATGCCCGACGTGGTGCTCGGCATCCAGCCCCAAACGAAGACCAGCTCCGTCGAAGTCAATCTCCGATGATACGGCATCGAGATTCCCGACCGTCTGATACATCGCGTCGATCTCTTGTTCCATGTGCGCATAGCGTGCCCCAATGAGCATGTTGATGGCACTATAATCATTTCCATGCAACAAGAAGCGGTAATCGAGATCGAAGACATGAAAGTCCAATGCTGTTCGCCCTGATGCCGTTAGCGCGTTCGACGCGGCGTTGAGCGCGTCAGGGTGAATCAACAATTTACTCAGCGTCGAGCCAGCGATCTGGTCCGTGTTATCACTTATAAAGCCGGTGTACGTTGCAACGATACTGTGGCAACGATCGAACGCTTTGGTCAAGCCAACTCGATACCCGAAGTCAAATTCGCTGTCGAGCACGCCGGTGCTGCCCGCTGGAACCGTTCCATTGACCACCGCGGCATAGGCAGTGTCGCTGTTGCGAGCGCGAAGCAGCATCCCTTCACCAAAGACACCCGAGCGATGCACCCATGGGGGCACGCAGCACAGGGCAGTTGGAGCGGGGAAGCTGGCACTGGCGACATGTGATCCCGCCGTGCTCATTGGGCCTTGATGACCGACCAAGCTTAAGGGGGCCTCGAGATCAGGGTTCGGGAAAAACGAAAACTGAGGTGGTTTAACGTTCTTCATCGGACGGGCAACGTCCTTTGCCACCGCAACGTTCAAGTTGGTGGTGGGTGCGGAATCGATCGCCGGTGCATCCAAAGGCGACTTCGGCGTTTCAGTCGATGCATCGTCGGCTACCACGGGACCACAAAGCATCAAAAGCACGCCAGCAGCAAACCAGCGACGAAGGCACAGCAACATCGTTTCATCCTGAAAATGAGGTAGAGCGTTCATTCCATCATGGACCCTCAGTTTGTCTTTTCGTCACCCCCCAAGCCGCCACCGCAACAAAGATGTTGTCGTCCCAATAACCGAAATTATTAGTGCGACCGAACATTGTTTTCGCTATCGATCGAAATCCAGTTCGCACGCACTTTCGTTTGAACTTCGTCGCGTCTAGTCGTCTCGAAGGCAAGCCAGGGACGTGCTCTGTGACGACGTATCGGAGCATGATATGGGCGAATGAAGCAGCTAAAATCAACGGGAGGCGATCGCCCCAGCCGTAAATGTTACAATGCGGCTTTCAATCCCGTCCTTGCTCGCACGCTCAAATCGATGAACGTGCGGTAAGTCATCGTCAGTTCTACACGTCATCAACCAACTAATATGTTTGCCATCCGGATATCCGCATTCTCCGTCATAATCGTGACAACGCTATTTTCTCTTATTGGAAGCGTCAACTTTGGAGGTCAATCCAGTTTATATGCTGATTCTGTCGGTCGCCCGAACTTCGTGATCATCTTCACTGACGACCAGGGCTATGGAGATCTGGGCTGTTTCGGCTCGACAACAATCAAAACGCCGCATATTGACAAAATGGCAAGTGAGGGTCGGCGGTTCACAAGTTTTATGGTAGCGTCCCCGGTCTGCACACCGTCTCGGGCTGCGTTGATGACCGGATGTTACCCGAAGCGAGTCGGGATGCACCATCACGTTTTGTTTCCGCAATCCACCATTGGATTGAACCCAGACGAAGTCACCATTGCCGATCACCTGCGTGGATTGGGATACGCGACGGCTTGCTATGGCAAATGGCATCTCGGCCATCACCCCGAGACACTACCACGCCAAAACGGTTTTGATGAGTATTTTGGGATTCCCTACTCCAACGACATGAATCATCCGGACAACAAAGGAAAACCGAGGATTCCATCGGATCAATTGTGGACCGATCAATCCACAGCAATCAATCAGTGGAACGCACCTCTGATACTCAATGAGACAATTGTCGAGTTACCCGCTGATCAGCGTACGATCACTCGGAGGTATACCGACCATGCCGTTGATTTCATCAAAACTCACCAAGACGAACCGTTCTTTGTTTACCTAGCGCACTCAATGCCCCACATCCCGCTGTATGTCCCTGCGGACGCGTACGATCCCAATCCGGAAAACGCGTACACCTGCGTGATCGAACATATCGATGCCGAGGTGGGCCGCGTGATGACGACGATTAAAGAGTTGAATTTATCCGACAACACGTATGTCATTTTCACGTCCGACAACGGTCCGTGGTTGCAATTCAAAAACCACGGGGGATCTGCCGGACCACTCCGTGAGGGCAAGGGTACTACGTTCGAAGGTGGACAACGCGTGCCCTGCGTGATGTGGGGACCGGGCCGAATCCCTGCGGGTTCGCAATGCAATGAGCTAATGGGGACGATCGACATGCTGCCGACAATTGCAGCATTGACAAACTCCACACTCTCACCAGATCGAAAGATCGATGGGATGGACCTATCCGCTTTGGTCACCGGCGAGACGACTGAATCACCGCGACGAGAATTCATACACTATACCTCTCATGGCGATTTAGAAGGAATTCGGCAGGGGAAATGGAAGCTATTGGTTAAGCGGAGAAAGAAAGCAAATAACCACGCCTCTGGTGACAAAAAAGTGTCGCCCGAGACCCTCACCACAATCATGCTCTTCGATCTGGCCGCCGACGTCGGTGAGCAGCGGAATCTTGCCAAAGAACATCCCGAGATCGTTGAAAAGCTGCGAAAGCGTATGATAGAGCTTGATTCAGAGATCGAAGCGGGAGCCCGCCCCACCTGGAAAATGCCATCGAAACCTAACGCGGACAAAAAGGCTCCGAATTGATCTTTCGCTAGCTGCCGTTTTTTCTATGATCGCTATCACGCGTCACTCGCCCGAGTGCGCGCTGGATTGACTGGACAGTCGTTGCACTCAAGGACGAGCGATGCGGACAATACTATTTCTAGGGCTGGCTATCGGAGCCGCCTTCATGGCCAACTGGTTCACGATCGAACGCGATGGTGATCGCACTCGGATCGATATCAACAAGGACGAGATCCGTAACGACGCACAGCATGCGATCGAAAAGGGTCGTGAAATCCTCGATAAACGCGAGCATGGTCGCCAGGCCAACACACCTCCTGGGGATGGATACGCGCCAACGCAGCAGGGTTGGCCGCAGTCGGCTCCCGTCCAAAACACCGGTTATTCCGATCAAGGGCCTTACGGCAATGCGCCCGGCTACGGCTACCAGCCCGGGCCTGGCGAGCAAAACTATGGGACGCAAAATCAAGGGCCGCCGCCCGCCGGACAGCCCTATGGCAATCAATCCGCTCCCAGCGGATACCCACTCACCTATCCCGCATCAGCACGAACGCCACCACCATGGCGTCAGTAAGCATGCCAATCTCGCAAGTCCCAGCGAGAGGTAAGTTCAACGCAGACGCCCTCATTGAACAAGACGGGGCTCCAGATCTGTTGTCGAGTCTGCATGTTCAGGACGCGGCTGGCGAGATCGATTTCCGCGCGTGAGTTGTGCCGCGACGATGCACGATTCATTGCGAATCACAGCCAGGTAGAGCGTGAGCGTAGAATGGCATCGCGGGGGCCGGGAGAGCTGTGAGCTAGATCAAAACAGCCATAGCGGACCGCATGACATGGATGGTCAGTCGGCGCAGGCGAGCGAGATGACGACGCGAACCTTGTCTGGCAGCCGGCTGGGGACCATTGGCACCATTGGCGTACAGCTTATGCAGGGGTCACGGGCGAGCGGAATATCCCGCGTCGACTTGCACTTCAGCAGAGCTTGGAGCGACTGGCGTGAGCTTGAGCAGACAACGATGTGAGCCGAGTACCGTCAGGTACCGGGCGACATCGCCAGCCCGGCCGCTTATGCGTCTCACCTCTCTAACTTTACCCTAGTCGAGCTTGACGCCATTTCGCCCGGCCCTGGGACGCTCTACTGTCAGGGCAACTCACACACACAACTCTTTTTTGGACACCTGAGTTATCCCTACCAAGCCTCCGGCGCACGCTTCCGTCGGATGCGCCAGAACATTGTGGTAGCGGGCCTTAGTGTTTCTCTGAGTATTCTTGGCAATGGGGACAGCTCTTTTCGTTGCTCCAGGCGAGGCTTTGTTTGATGTCCTCCCACAGCGTCATGCTGGGGACGTAGATCCGGTCGCCAGGCATGAGTTGATAGTTAGTTGAAACATCACCGAGCTGCAGAATCTGCTGGTAGCAAATCGGTATGATCAAGGCTTCCTCACCTAGTTGCGGTCTTGTAAGAATGATCTTGTGGTCGTTAGCACGATCGGACAATCCTCCCGCCGCGATCACCGCATCGAGAACCGTTTCGTGCCCAATCAAGGGATAAGATCCCGGTGCATTGACCTCCCCCATCACATAGAACAATGTGCTATCTTGATTGACCAACCGCACCATTACTCCGTAGTCCACGGGTTCGGAATCTTCGATCGGGACGCCGAGCCCATTGCTACGATGTGCCGCCAGTGAAACACGCGACTGTAGTTTGGCGATCTCTTGGGTCGTCACGACTTGCTGAACTCGTCCCTGAATTTCTTCGGCAGACATGCCGGCGACTTGCAATCGTCCGTACGCCCCCAGTTCGATCGTGCCGTCTTGCTGGACGGTTTGGTCGGAAGATATGCGCACGGGTGAATTGAAATCGTTCGGTTCGATTACCAAAACGTCGCCCGCCTCCACGCGGTGAGCAGGCAGGCTTACCTTGGCGAGTTCTGTCGGCACTCCCGAGCCATGACCCGCCGCCTGTCTCTCCTCATGGGCATGTGATAGCAACCGATGTCCGCCAGCAGCTACCGGCAGTCCCATCGAAGCTGCGGTGCGGCAACCGGATTGAGTGGCAACCATGGCAGCGATCAAGCCACAGCTGCTCAAGCAAGCGATGAGCATTGCCAAGTCGCACATCCTCAACGATGCTGCAATCCGGTTATTGTCCGCCTGCCTATCACAGTGTTGCGATTTCTCTGCAGGCCGTGGTTCGTGAGTGCTCATTATGAATTCTCGGCTTAACGTAGTTGGCTGGTTGTTCGCAAATTAGCCACTTGCGTGGCGGCTGATCCGAAACTGTTACTTAAGAAAAATCGGACTGCGTCCTGAGTGAGTTGCTTCCCCGGTTGCAATCGCAGGGTGGGAGTTCCTGCGGTGCCTCCGACGTGCACCCGAACCACGCGATCCTTTAACAAGTCATTGGCTTTCGCGATCAGCGCGATGGGGGCTGGCGCCGCCAGCATCAGAGGTGAATCGAGCATGGAGATCAGCTGATCGGTGGGGCTGGTCGATTCTGTGCTGACGATCACATCAAGATCTAACTTGCCCTGCATGGTCGCCTGTCCAGAGACCAAGACTTGGATGTTGCTCTGGTGAACGGCAATCTCATCAACATGTACCAACCCGCCACCGATCCGGCCGTGGATGGTGGCCCCGTCTTGACCACGACCGGGCGTGGGAGGTGACAGGCTGACCATCTTGGGCAATTGATCGAGCACCGGAATTTCTAATGCTTGAATGTTCTTCATTTCGAAATCGTAGGTGCCCACCAATTGCTGGGGTGACCGTGCCTGCTTGGCTCGCAGGATCACCTCCCCGTCAACGATCCCCGACCCGGCCGAACCGTTCTGCATCAGCTTCGCTAGATCGACTCGTTCGACGCGGATGGTGCTATTCATATTGAGCGAGTGGGCGTAGCTACCCTGAGTAGCAATTCGAACATTGCCGCCGCCGAGCGAGGCGGTACCGGCGCGGCACTGCCAGCGAACCGTTTTGGAAGTGGGGGTAACCGTCCAATCGATAGGCAAACGTACTTGTCGCACACCGACCCCAGCAGCGACGGCGTTGTCCACCGTCACGTCAGCGCGTCCTGTGATGGCGTGACCTAACCGCCCCTGAATTTTTACTGACCCGCTGCCGGAAACATCAGCGCCAAACGGTGACGTCGCCCGCCGCAGATTGACACGGCTGGCGATAAAATCAAAGCGTCCTGCCGGTGCTCCAACGAAGTGCACAGCCGCCTTTCCCGACAGATTTCCGTCGGCAAAGCGGCCTTGAACGCTATTCAGTTCAACCTGTGTGGGATGCACCACCAGTCCGGCTGTGATGCGATCGGACAGTGGAGCGTGCTTCCAGCGGAGATCGTCGACACTGGCCGTCACCGTGGCGAGGTGCCGCCCATCGCGTGCGGCCTCATCCCGGAGGACCGCCGCTGAAACAGTTCCGCCAAGGAATCGCGTCTCGCGAGGTAGCTGCAATGCCACGGCCAGGGACGCCAGCGGCAGGTTGTCCACACGAAAATGGGAGGTGATGGGCACCTCCGCCAGTCGTGGATTGGGCTGAGCAAAAAACTCGGCCAGCGCCGTGAGCGAAGCCTGAGCATCGGCATGAAAGCGACCTCCGACGATTTCTCCGTCGCTGCCAGCACGGGCAACCCCCTGCTGCACCGAAACATGAGCTTGTGTCAATTCGACTGGAATTCTCTGCAGTGTCAGTCCGCCGCTCCGCATCCACGCGTCACCCGTTAAGTCACTCAAGCTCGCAATCGATGTGACACGGAAACCGCCCTCAAGTATGCCGGTGGACGGAACCCGTTGACGAGTCATCGACACCAACCGAGGCACTTGCACGTCTGTAAAGGTGCCGTCGATCTCGGTCTTTGTCCAATCCAGTTGAGCCACGCGTGCGTTGACGTCGAACCGTCCTCCCAGAAAATCATCTGACGAGGTGGATAGGACCAGACCGTCGAAATTTGCCAACCAACGCAGCCTCGCATCGCCAATCCGCGTACGAGCGAACACCGCTTGTTCCAAGTTGGCGTTCCCAAACGCATGCAACGTCCTTGTACCCGCCGTGAATTCCTGGCGGTACATTACTTGTCCATCAACGTTGACCCTTCCCGCGATTGGCAACGGCGATTTTGAGAACCGCGAAAGCACATCGCCGGCGTCTTCCAGCTTCCAGTCTGGAGCGTCGACTTCCGCACAAACGGAGATTGCGTCGCCCACTTCGCCCTCCGTTCGAATTGTGCACTCGTTGTCGCGCCATCGTACGACTATTGGACTGGCCGTCAGGAGACCTTTGGTCAACTCAGCGTCCAGTTGCATGTCGCCAATCTTCTCTCCAGCGAGCATGATTGATTGGGTCTCGGCAGCCGCAGAAGCGGTCCAGGCCCGGGGATTTGCGAGCTCCGTCAATAGGCACCCGACATCGATGTGGCATGACAATCGGCCTTGCGGCTCGATATCGCTCAGGCCCAGTCGTCTGATCAGGTCTGGCGACGGTTCAAAATGCCCCTCCGCACTTGCATCCATGCGGCCATGATCACCCAACGATGCCTGCGCCTGCACCGTGACGCCGGCGATCATTTTTCCGCTGGCGTCCTGCAGGGAAAGACCAGAGGATTCCACTGCGGCAATTCCTTCACTCAGGGTCGCGGATATTTCGCTATCGGGTACGTGCATGTCGAAGCCTGCGAAGTTCCGCAGCCGCGCATGCGTCTCTGCGTGATAGCTGGTCGGATCCGTCAATTGCTCCAGAGGCAATTCAATGCTTCCACTCGCTAGTATTTCACCGGCGATCTCCGGCAACTCATACCGCGTCGCCAGTTGACTCAGTTGTAGCCCAGTGGTGGAGAACAATCCCGTGACGACGCCGCGGAGTGGACGCTCCTTGCCGGGGCAGAACGTGCCCTGTGTGCTCGCTCGAGCGGTGACCACTGGCAGCGCGATGGAGTCGAGCTGAAATTCGTTTAATTCCGTGTCCGCGTCACCTTGAAAATCGAGTTTGCCATCGTCCCATGTCGCACGCACGGATGCTTGACCAGATGCAATCACAGCTAATTCATGCAGTTCAGGAACATGCTGCGTCAATTGATGAAGATTACAGTGACGAAGTGTTGTCGTCATCTCGCCCGTGATCGCGAATTGATTCAAATCTGCTGAAGCATTTACCTGCATATCGCCACCAAGCAGAGCGGCATGGGTTGTGACCCGCGCGACACCCGCAGCCTGTTTGATCTCCACATCGAGCCGTGGGCATAACATGCCAAAACGTCGCGATTGCATGTCGCGTGCGGAAAGCAGGCACTCCACAGTATGATGCCGCAGGTCGGTGTCACCCGGCGGGTGCGTACCCTGAAATGAGATTGTCACGGACGCTGTGGAAGGGTGGTCGGCGACTACCTGGGGTACCAAGGGCAAACTCGCTAATTGCTCTGTATCGAGTTCGATACCTAGCACATTTAGTTTCGTGGTGCCCGCAAATGTTCTCGCATCGAGTTGGCATTGAAAATCGATGCTTCCCGAGAGGACCTCAGGCACCTGTGCTCGGGCAACAATCGCGTCTGAAAACTCAGCCTGCAAATTGATGTCTTTCACTCGCAGCTCTTCACGCCCAGTCTGATGCACAATCGCCGCAGCATGATTGACCACGAGATACTGCAGCGGAATCGTCAGCGGTGAATTCGTGCTCGCCTGCCCCGAGCGCTCAGGAAAAACCGACAATAAATTGCCGTGCTGGTCAAACCGCAGATGCATTTCCGGTTGATCGACTGTCACCCGCTCCAACCAAACGCCGTCGGAGAAACCTCGCTTTAGGGACGGGATGACGGCGACCCGGGCGACGTGAAACTGAACTTGATCGGGAAACGCCGGTTCAAAAACCGTTATTCCGTCGACGGTGATCTGTGACCACCCAATCTCAAGTTTCGCTATCTCGACGCGAGTATCAAGAAAGATTGACCCTACCGTCATTCCCGCCCAACGAGCAACGGGATTGCGAGCGAGCAGGCACAGTCCCACCAGCACCCCGCACCCACAAACCATCCGCAGCCACAGGCGTGAGCTACGCAATGAACTTCGGAACGATGAATGCCGCTGGGCTCTCCAACCTGAATGGCTTGGTGAGCATCGCTTTCGACTCCGCGAGGCGAGCGAACGTCCCAATCCTAGAACTCGGGCGAGCCACGTACGAGGATTCCACATTGCGACGCGATTCATGCCTGGGGCCGTGTCGCATTCGTCTGAGAGGTCGCAGTGTTCATATGCATTCCAGAACGTGGCTAAAGGATCCCGTCATCCAACAGAGCGTTTCATCTCTCCACTCACTGTTAGGTAATTCCAGGTAGCCGGGTCAAGCCGATCCCATATCTCAACCGACAACATTCCGCACTGAGAGCGCGCTGCCGGTGAGATTCTCAGTTTTTGACTGCGGATAGAAGCAGCCGAGATCGAAAATAGGTTCTTGGCGCCGTCAGCTCCTATCGCTGCCGCAAACCCTCGGGAATTTCCCTTCTACGCCATCGGCTCAGGCGACTGGGCCCGTGAGAGGACATCGTGCAGCTTTACGATCGCGGACGCTTTAGGGCATATCACGGAACTGCCGATCGACGCCTCGAATCGACAGGCGGAGTACGCTTTTGCTTGCTGCTCGTAGTGCTGCACCCATTGAGTGCGGGCGGGCAGTCGTTCTGCGGATACGGGCCATATCCCTGGGCGGGGACGCAGATGAGCGGTGATACCCATCCGCCATGGTTTCGGCGAGACTCGCGCGCGGAAACAATTCTGATTGAAGCACATTCGCCGATAAGTGGGGTCGGCACCGATGGCTTGGAAGAAGTCACGGACCTCGTCGCTACGAGGATCAAATGTCGCGTGCGTGACGAGAACGCGCCAGCCCATCGGCGTCTCATAGAGCCGCAGACTCCAATCTTGGGATCGGTTCGCGAATCGCTCAATTCGTTGGCGGGCCTTGGCTTTGGGCGAACGAGCCAGACGGTCGACAAGCCAGTGCCAGACGCTGCCAAATATCGTGACAAAGAAGAGAGCACCGAGCAAGAACAGCCAGATCGAACGGGCATCGGCAAACAATCGGGCCAGCACAAAATACGCTGCGGCATACAAGAACAGCGTATAAAAATAAACAGCACAACTGCTTGAGGGCGGTGCATCGACGTCTGCGAACAGGACGTCGGGCGTATTCAGGCACAGCGCCCCATAACTGTTGCGAGTAACGACAGCGTCCTCATGGCGCGAGATGATCTCTTCTCGAATCGGCAGTCCATCGGCACCGTTGTAGGCTACCTTGGGTTCGCGGAGCAGGGTCTGCTCACCGGCTTCGATGCGTTTGATCGCTTCGTTGACTCGGTCCTCGGCATGTTGCTGGGCTGCCGGTTCACTGTCGTCAGACCAACCATACCGGCGGATCGTCAGGCGACGATCATCTTGATCGATTTGGCGTTTCGCCTCCGCCCAGTACCGCGGGACAATCATTCCAGCGCGGCAGCGGCGAGGTCGTAACCCTGGGAAGCAACAATTTCGCAGGGGCGGAGTTGCCCCACTGCGACCGGCGATTCCTCGCTAACTTGCGAAACATACACTAGGCCATCGACATCAGGGGCTTCACTTCGAGTGCGGCCAATGAACACACCTTCCTGTTCCGGCAGCGCCGCATCAATCAGCACGTCTTCAACACCTCCGACGCGGTTACCGTTGAAGCGGAAGGCGATTTGCTGCTGGAGTCCCATCAATTCGTCACGGCGACGATTGGCGGTTTCGGGATCCACGCGGTTGGGCAGTTTCGCTGCGGGGGTGTCTTCTTCGACCGAGTAAGTGAACACGCCTAGATTTTCGAACTGGGACTCATCAACGAAATCGAGCAGTTCCTTGAAATCGTCTTCGGTCTCACCGGGAAAACCGGTGATCATGGTGGTACGCATGACAAGTGAATCGATCCGTTGCCGCATCCGCTGGACAATCTCCGTCTGCAGTTTCCGGGTGGTCTTGCGTGACATCCGTCGCAACATCGCGTCGCTGGCGTGCTGGAGCGGCATGTCGATATAGGGCACGATCCGCTGTGCCGACGCGATCGTGTCGATGAGCGCATCGTCGATGTACATGGGATAGAAGTACATCAACCGAATCCAGTCGATCGACTCGACTTGATCAAGTTGCTGCAGCAATTCATTCAACCGAGGTTTCCCATAGCGGTCCATGCCGTAATAAGTTGTGTCTTGGGCGACGACAACGAGCTCCCTCACGCCACTGCGACCGAGCCGTTCGGCTTCCTCAATGATCTGCTCGATCGGTTTGCTGAAGTGTTTCCCTCGCATCTTAGGAATGGCACAGAACGTACAGAGTCGATCACACCCTTCGCTGATTTTCAGATAGGCGAAGTGCCGGGGCGTGACAGCTGAGCGTACACCGTCACTGAGCGGGTTGACTGCAGCCGGTTTGAATACAGTGCGTTGTTCTTCGAGCCCCGAGTACAAATCGTCGACGACACTGACGATGTCATTGCGTCCAAAGACACCGACGAGAGCGTCAATTTCGGGACGATCGGCGAGCAGTTTGCCTTGTTGGCGTTCGGCCAAGCAACCGGTGACGACGACATTCCGTAATTTCCCCTCACGTTTGAGTGCCAGCATTTCGTCGATGGCGTCCATGGACTCCGCTCGGGCCGAATCGATGAACGCGCACGTGTTGACGACCACAAAATCGGCGCCCTCGACCGAATCGACCATGCGATACCCGTCCGCGTCGAGACGACCGAGCATTTGCTCAGTGTCGACGAGGTTTTTGGGGCAGCCGAGTGAAACGACGGCATATTGCCCGCGGTGCCGGGAGGTTGCCGATGCTCCGAGCGCGGCAGCATCCGGGTCGGCCGACTCCCGTGGTGGAGGGACAGCGACATTGATTTCGGACTTCTGGTAGATCGGGAGCTGCATCAAACGGCGGTTGGTTAGCTGAGTGCGGACGGCGGGAGGGGACGTCGAACGTGTATTTAACCAGAAAAAACGGGATTGACAATTTGAAATTCCCAATTCGTGGGCATCCGTTTGTTTCCGGGCACCTTTCGAATCGCCATGAAGTTTGCGACAATTTGGGCTCCAGCTCGGCTCGCAGA
This sequence comes from Allorhodopirellula heiligendammensis, assembly GCF_007860105.1. Classification (NCBI taxonomy): domain Bacteria; kingdom Pseudomonadati; phylum Planctomycetota; class Planctomycetia; order Pirellulales; family Pirellulaceae; genus Allorhodopirellula; species Allorhodopirellula heiligendammensis. Next base: position 2,179,388 of record NZ_SJPU01000002.1, on the reverse strand, counting down.
ACTGTGTTATTCGCTCACACCACATCGACTTACAGGTACACCAATGCGTTGGAAAGGCAGACGGCAGAGTGAAAATGTAGAGGACCGTCGGACCATGGGCGGTCCCGCCGCCGCGGGCGGAATTGGCGTCATTTTGGTGGCGATCGTGATCGGATTGCTCGGCGGCAACCCTGTCGCATTCCTCCAACAGGCCCAGCAAGTACAGGTCGCGCAGGGCCCCGACGGCGAGACGAAGGAATTAACGCCTCAACAACTCGAAGAGGGAGCGTTTGCCAAGACCATTTTCGCCGACACCGAAGATGTGTGGACAGAACTGTTCCAAGAAAATGGCGGGAGCTACCGCAAGCCAACCTTGGTCCTGTTTACCGATCAGGTCCGCAGCGGATGTGGAATCGCCAGCAGTGGCACCGGCCCGTTCTACTGCCCTGCCGACGAAAAGGTGTACCTGGATACATCATTTTTCGGTCAACTCGCCCGGCAACTCGGCGCCCCAGGCGATTTCGCTCAAGCCTACGTGGTCGCTCACGAAGTCGGCCATCACGTCCAAAAATTGCTGGGTGTCACCGACGAAGTGGACCGTATTCGCCAGCAGGTTCCCGAAGTGGAATATCTGAAATATTCCGTGAAACTGGAACTACAGGCTGATTTTTACGCGGGCGTGATGCTGCACCACGACAACAACATGCACCAAATTATTGAGGACGGTGATATCGAAGAAGCGTTGACGGCTGCCCAAGCCATCGGCGACGATACACTGCAGAAACGCAGCTCAGGACATGTGCAACCAGAAACCTTCAGTCACGGGACCAGTGAACAACGAGTTTACTGGTTTACCAAAGGGCTCAAGACCGGTGACATGAGCCAAGGCGACACCTTCGACGCGAAGTCGCTGTAGTAAACATCTCTCCTCCATTTACCAAAAACGTTTTGAATATCGCTAGCGATACCCCCCCCGGCGGAAACGCCACCCCAGAATCAGCCACGGACGAGACTGCGAACGATGCCATTCGGGCAAAGGTCATCGCAAAAACGCAGTGTGTGGTGGTCAAAGTCGGTACCCGCGTGCTCACGACGAGCGAGGGTAAACTGGATCTGCAACGAGTGGATCTACTGGCCGCTCAGCTCGCCCGAATTGCGGACTCCGGCCGGCACGTGATCATGGTCAGCAGCGGTGCGGTCGGGGCCGGAGTCGCCAAACTTGGCTTGGCAACACGTCCCATCGAAGTCGCTAAGCTGCAGGCCGTCGCCGCCATTGGCCAAGCCGACTTGATCAAGTCCTACGAAAAATCGCTGCTGCAGCATGGCTACCAGGCCGCTCAGGTGCTGTTGACCAAGAGTGATCTGCGGCGGCGAAGCGGTTACCTCCACGTTCGCAACGCCCTCAACGGCATCCACGAACTTGGCGCGATCGCAGTTGTCAACGAGAACGATTCAGTCGCTGTCGCAGAGCTGAAGACTACTTTTGGAGACAATGACCGTCTCGCGGCCCATGTGGCTGGATTATTTAACGATGCCCTCCTGATCCTGTTAACGGATGTGCATGGCCTCTATGACGGGCATCCCGACGCCGACGGCAGCAAGAAAATCGAGGTCGTGCATGAACTCGATGGCGACGTCATGTCGATGGCCGAAGACAAATCCTCCGCCGTCAGTAAGGGTGGGATGGAGGGCAAACTGCGTGCTTCGAAATTGGCTAACTCGCACGGCCACCCCACTATCATTGGTCCTGGTCGCCAAGACGATGTGCTCGATCAGATCTTTGCCGGTGCTCGGGTGGGAACACTCTTCATTCCTCCCAAACGGACATTGAAAGGCCGGCGTCGTTGGATTGGAAGTGCGGCGATCATCCAAGGGAATCTCCATGTGGACGAAGGTGCCGCTCGCGCCCTCGTCGAACAAGGCCGCAGTCTGCTCGCGGTAGGTATTGTGCGGGTCGAAGGTACGTTCTCGCACGGCAACGTGGTGCGAGTTCTCGACCCGAACGAGCAAGAGATCGCCCGCGGATTGGTCAACTATCGCAGCCACGAAATTTCCTTGATTGCTGGCAAATCCAATGCGGAAATTGAGGCGGTTCTCGGCCACCGCCCTTACGAGAACGTCATCCACCGCAGCAATCTCGTGCTCCGCACCTTGGCAGAGTAGAGACTGATTGGCACGCGTTGGCCCTCGCATATGATTACGCTCGTCGAATTCTTCTGCGGGATGGGAGGCGTCTCCGAAGCCATCCGCCAATTCAACTCAGCCCATCCACTGCGGCGGATCTGCGTTGAGCGGGCGATTGAAATTGATCGTGATTGCGGGGCCGTGTATCAACATAACTTTGGCGCCGTCGACTGCCGCAGCATTGATTCCATGGACCTGTCGGAGGTCGCCACAACACGGTCCGAGCAGGCATGGTGGTTGTCGCCTCCCTGCCAGCCTTACTGTCGCCGGGGGCGAGGTGCCCCGGGGCAAGACCGGCGCTGCGATGCGATCCGCGCGATCACTCATTACCTGTCGCACGGGGATCGGGTACCAAGCGTTGTGTTGCTGGAAAATGTACCCGAGTTCGCCACCTCAGAAGACGCCGCTGATCTGGTTTCGACGCTACACCGCCGTGGGTACGCGACGTGGAGTGGTAATCTGTGCCCGACCCAATTCGGTATCCCCAATCTCCGCCGACGGCACTATCTGATTGCCCGGCGGGGAACTGCCGAGATCTCACCACCGATGCCCCCACCGATGCCCCCACCGGTGCCATCGACGTGGCTGTTTACCATCGCCAGCATCCTGGATGCAAATTCTGAGTTCGCCGCAGAACTACTGGTCAAAACCTCGACCGTCGATGCATATCGCGGTGCGATGGATTTGATCGACCCCCACGACGAACTCGCTCGAGCGGCCTGTTTCGGCAGCGGATACGGCAAGTCGTTGATTCGATCGGGATCTTACGTCCAGCAAGGAGGCCGCGTGCGTCATTTTTCGCCTGTGGAGGTTGCGAGACTCCTGGGTTTTTCAAGTCGGTACGTTTTCCCCGATCGCATTCCGATGCGCCGCCGCTGGAAAATGCTGGGCAACAGTGTTTCGGTCCCCGTAGTGAAGACCGTCTTGGAAGCCGCATTCGACGTCGCTGCACCGCGGCATTGCACTCGCTGACTCAGGTGGAAGGCAACTGCGTTTTGTAGCACGGTGTCTTGCGACCACGGAGTTACTGCCCACTACGCGACTCGTCCGCTGCGTGACTCGTCCACGGCACGATTGGCTCACTGCACGATTGGCAGCATCTCGCTCATGGCGCCGGACTCGACGCTCTTGGGAGCTTCGCTGCGACAACCGGCGACCGCTGAGTGTGGCCGTGGAATGCCATTCCAGGCGGCGTGATCCATAGCCCGTCCGCAGTTAAGATCGATTACACTACAGTCCCGTCTCTCAGTTTGGTCTCGCGAGGAAACGCTCCGTGTCAGAAGAAAATGACAGTACGAAACAGGGCGAATTCACATGCTCTGCCGACGCCATCGTGAGAGAGTTCACGCAACCCAAGAGCATTGGACGTTACCGCGTCTCAGGCGTGATTGGCAAAGGAAGTTTCGGAACAGTATTTCGTGCGGTCGACGATTTATTAGCGCGAGATGTCGCAATCAAAGTGCTACGGAAATTTCCAAAGCGAGCTTCTTCCCCCTCGCAGTGGAACGCCGAAGCGAGGATGGCTGCGATGCTCGACCACCCTAACATCGTTCCCGTTTACGATGTCGGCTCGACAGACGAATATCCTTTTTTTGTGGTTTCGCGATTCATCGAAGGCATTGATCTTCGCGAACGACTGCAGCAGCGGCAACCAGAGATCGATCAGAGTCTCCGCTGGATAATCGACATGGCGGGAGCGTTGCAGCATGCCCATGAGAAAGGTCTCGTCCATCGCGATGTAAAACCCAGCAACATTCTCATCGAGAAGAACGACCGACCGTGGCTAACCGATTTTGGATTAGCCATCCATGGGGACGATATCGAACGGCAAACTGACCGCAAAATGCTGGTGGGCACCTACTCCTACATGAGCCCGGAGCAAGCCCGAGGTGAAGGTCACCTCGTCGATGGTCGAGCCGACGTGTTCGCATTGGGTATTGTGCTCTACGAGCTACTACTAGGCAAACGACCTTTCACGGGAACATCCAGCGAACAACTTCTGGAGAACATTGTCCGCGCCGAGCCGCAGCCACTGCGGCAGCTCGATCCGAGCATCAACATTGAACTCGAACGAATTTGCATGCGGGCACTCGCCCAGCGATTGTCCGATCGCTATGCCAGCTGTGGTGAGTTCGCGGAAGACCTTCGCCGTTTCGCTGACTGCCACAGCACCGTGGATCTTAGCGTCGACTTTTCGGGGCCGCTTGCATTCGTAGCGGCCACTCCCGCTACCGACGAGGCGACGCCTGCTGACCATCGAGTGATCCCCAAAGGTCTGCGTGCCTTTGATGAGCACGATCAAGATTTTTTCCTCAAGCTGGTTCCCGGTATCCGAGATGCACAAGGAGTGCCTGAGATCATCCGGCGGTTAAAGCTTCGTATTGAAGCGCGCACACCAGAGGATTCGTTTCGCGTGGGCTTGATATACGGTGCCTCTGGTTCGGGTAAATCCTCCTTGATCCGTGCCGGGCTGGTCCCGTTGCTCGATGAGTCGGTGCATATCACATATGTGGAGGCAAATGCAAAGCATACCGAGTCAAGATTGCTCAACGCCTTATCAAGCTTACTTGATCCATCGGAGAGACCGCGAGCCCTGATCGAAACCATGGCCTCGATTCGCAAGGGTGCAGTCGCCGGTGACAAGAAGGTCGTTGTCATCTTGGATCAATTTGAACAATGGCTACATGCTCATCCGATCATGGACGACGCTGAGCTCATTAACGCAATTCGCCAATGCGATGGTATCCATCTGCAATGCATCGTATTGATACGCGATGATTTCTGGATGGCGGCAACGCGTTTCTTTCACGAGCTGGATATTCGCCTTATTCAGGACGTCAACAGCACGGCGGTGGAACGGTTTGATCTTCGTCACGCGCGGTTTGTGTTTTCGGAGTTTGGTCGTGCCTACGGTTGCTTGCCGGACCAGCCAACTCCGTTGGAGCCCGAACAGCGTGAGTTTGTTCATGCGTTGGTTGACTCGGTTGCCGAGGATGGCAAAGTCATTTCGATCCACTTAGTGGTGCTCGCCCAGATGTTGCGGGGACGGGATTGGAATCGCAAATCGCTGGCCAGCATCGTCGGTGCCGAAGGAATCGATGTGAACTTTTTAGACGCGACCTTCCACGATTCGATCGCGTCGCCACCGCACCGCGCCATGGAGGTGCCCGCCCGCGCTGTCTTGGCTGAACTGCTGCCCGAGGTGGGCTCAAATATTAAGGGGCAGATGAAGGATGCATCACGTCTGCGAGAGGTCTCTGGATTGAACCAAGGTGATTTTGACGAACTGGTGCAGGCCCTCGATGGCGAATTGCGGTTGATCACCCCCACGGCAGCTATTTCCGCAGATGCAGCGAGCGGCGACCCCGTAGCCCAGACTCGGTACTACCAACTGACCCACGACTTCTTGGTGCCCCCGCTGCGTGAATGGTTGACTCGAAGTGACCAGCAAACTCCGCGCGGACGCGCGGTGTTACGCCTGCGCGAGTTGACCCAATATTGGCGTCGCAAACGCGAAAAGCGATTCTTGCCCAGCAGTCTCGAATACGTGCGAATCGTAGCCTTTACCAGCGTTTCTGAACGGAGTGTCAATGAGCAACAGTTGATGTCCGCGGCCACTCGCTATCACGGCTCACGTTGGGCCTTGGGGGCGGTGATCATGTTATTGGTCGGCTGGGCAGCCTTATGGGCGACCCACCGGATTCGCGAGAACGTTGCCGCTCATGAAACGGAACTGGGCGTCCAACGTTTACTCGCGTCCGATACCAATCATGTATTGGAATCGATTACGAGGCTTCATCCCAGACGCAAACAAGCCGCCCCACTTCTCTCAGCGGTCGTCGAAGATCCAGATCGGTCTCCCGATGAGATCACGGCAGCGCGTTTGGCACTCATCGCGAATGATCCCGAGCAAACCGAACACTTGATCCAAACGCTGCTCATCTCCGAGGTGGATCAGATCAACCTAATCTGCGCTCGATTAAAACTGCAGCGTGCCCCCGCGGTGGAATCACTTTGGCGGGTCGTACAGTCCGAAACCGTCGATGAATTGCCCTGGCTGCGAGCCGCCTTTGCACTGGCCCAACTGGATCCTGACAATACTCAATGGCGGGCGCACGCAGAACGGCTTTCGCGAACCATTGTCCATCAAGGAACCCCGCTCGTCGTGGAGATGGCACCCGGATTTGGGAACATCGCCGAGTATTTATCCAACCCCGTCCAATCATTCTTCGCAACGCCCAAGGAACCTGACGTTCGACTCAACTCGGCGATAATCTTGTCGAAGTGCCTGCGGCCGGTTGATCCGGAATTGACACATCTGTTGAGCGTGGCCATGCCTGATCAATTTGAGTTATTGTTGCCCGTCGCGGCTACAAATCCAGAGCGGGTGAAAGTGGGTCTACGAAACGAATTATCACAGGTTGCGTCACCGAGGTGGCCCGAACGTCCCGGTGCGGAACTTCAGATGCTCGCACCCATCGATGACGAGACGCTCGCCGCGATTGAAGTTTTCGAGGGCATCGCCACGGATGCGTTCGTACTGTGTCAACAGCTCCCCCTCGAAAAGTTCGCTGAGTTTGCAGAGCAGCTCAGCGAATTTGGTTACCGCCCTGCATGTGTGCGTGCCTATCGATTCAAGAATCGAAACTCGGTCGCGTCGATCTGGATGCGAGATAATCTGCGTTGGAAGTTCACCCGCCAAAGAAACCTTGACGAAATTGCACAAACACAGACCCAAATGCGTCTAGACGGCCTGTATCCGGTCGACATCACCGCCATACCAGAAATCGAGTTTGGCGAGGAGGAAACCGAGTATGGGATTTTGTGGGCCGAAGCAGGAGATTCGATGATCGACTCGCGGGTCTACGTCGGCTTGAAAGAAGATGAGCACCAAACGGAAGGGTGGCATCCACTCAACAAGGGTGGCTATATTCCAAAATCCAACTTGAAAATTCGCGATTCCGATGGGCAGGATCGTTACAGCTCCGTCCGTTGGCGAACGATATTCCATCCACCCTCGAAAGACGCTTGGAACGACTCCCAGTTTCAGCACGAAACACGGGCACTCGACGGGTGGCAACAAGCTGATGTTCGCATGAACCCTGTTGGAGAGTTCGATGAGTACGACATCAGCTACGCTGCGGTTTGGTGGAATGGTGGCACGATGCAATCGAAAGCCTTGACCCGGTTGAGCCACAGCAATCACCTGCAACAATGTTCGACTCTCGCTGGCGAGAACTTTCGACCGGTGAGTGTGTCAGTCGTATTCGACGACAATACGGATAAACTCGTTGCCGCCTCGGTGTGGCATCGTCCGTTCGTATCCGATGAGGACAAAGACGCCCTGGCGAGCCGCCAGGCAAACGCGGTGATTGCGTTGCTGAGGCTCGGAGCTTCGGGGCCTTTGTGGCCACTTTTGGAGAGCGGTCCTGATCCTCGATTACGCTCATTCTTGATCGATCGCATGGCGTCCCTCGGTGCCGATCCCGTCGTCCTATTAAACCGGCTTACGATTGAGAAAAACGATTCGAAGAAGTTCGCGCTCATTGCTGCGCTCGCCCACTACCGCCCCGAGCAATTGCCACTAGACAAATCATCGCAGCTCCGCGAGTTAATCCGCGAGTGGGGAACGAGCGACCCATCCGCCGCCGTGCACTCGATCTGCAGCTACCTCGCACGTCAATGGAAGTGGCCTGCGGTCAGCAGCGATATCGAGACGGCAAATTCACCCCAACTAACAGATCCGACCGACGTTCCTACGTGGTATCAGAATAGTCAGGGGCAGACGATGGTTGCAGTTTCTGGCCCTGTCGAGTTTCAGATGGGTTCTCCTGGCCACGAGGCCTTTCGCGAACATCAACGAGAGGTATCTTTAAAGATGCGAATCCCTCGCAGTTTCGCGATCGGGGCATCGGAAGTGACCGTTGAGCAGTTCCAGCGTTACAATCCGGCTGCGCTTTATGCGACCGAGTACACGCTTGGTAAAGAATGCCCGATTACGTCGATCAGCTGGTTCGACGCAATGAGCTATTGCCGGTGGTTGAGCGAGCAGGAGGGAATCCTTGAAGACCAGATGTGCTATCCCTCCATCAGTGATATGCAACTGGAACTCAACACCAACGAGACCGTCACGCTGCCGAGCGATTTCTTGCAGCGAACCGGTTATCGGTTGCCTACCGAGGCGGAGTGGGAATACTGTGCACGTTCGCTGACCACCACCCCGCGCTCGTTCGGTAACGCCGACGAACTGCTACCTCAGTACGCGTGGACAACGGAAAGCTCGACGATTCAGTCGCAAGTTCGTTTTCATCCAGTCAAACAGCTCCTGCCGAATGATTTCGGCCTCTTTGACACGCTTGGCAACGTGATGGAGTCCTGTGCTCCGGCCCCACCCTGGGACGTGACGTCGCCAGTGGTAATCGATGACCGTGTGAACGAACAATGTTCTCTATCCGATGCCGCTATCCTGCGGGGTAGTGCGGTGTTTTATGTGCCGACCACCATGCGAAGCTCCAAGCGTGAAGAGGCCAGAATCGATTCGCATCACCCGTACATGGGAATGCGGATCGCCCGCACCATGCCCGCTAAATCAGTATCTGTGAATCCCTAGTTCAGAAATGGGAACGATCGCAATCGACTCCCAGGGAAGCACGGCAGACAAACGACTCACGTACATTTCAAGGCCCATACGCTCGCGCCCTGAGCGTGCTGTTCTCTGGCTTCCAACACCACACACTTTCGTAACGTTCATCGTTCAATCAATAAGCGACCAATGCCCTGAGCCCCGCTGGGTAAACACTCTGCCGTCTGCCGTGGTCGCATGAATTTCCGTCCCAACGGATCGCAGATCCACTGGCTCGGTTTGAGATGACGAGAGTACTACCGGTACCCAGTCGCCATCTTCGTAACGAAATAGCTCATGATCCGTGGTGAGCACCCACAGATCGGAAGTACGGTCACCGACCATCATCGCGACCTTCTTGTTTGACATCGAACCATGATTGAGATGGGTCCAACTGGGCCTACCGGCGGGTTCATCATTCATTCGATAGACGGTTTGATCACGACCAAGCGCGAACAGATTGCGGTGGTTGCAGGCGATATCGTCGAACACCCAATGATCGGGTGAGATCACGGTGTCGGCTTCGTAAATCTGGCGATTGGACGCCAGTTGAAAAGTACGTCGCTGGAATCCGCTCGGTGCCCCGAATCCTGGTCTTCTGTTCCCTCCCGCTGACATCGAAACGTTCAATGGTGCGAAGCGTTTGACACCGATGACGTGTGACTCAACACACCAACTTTGAGAATCAATACGTTCAAAGTTGCTATACGAAGCCCAACAAAATCCGTTGTCTTTCCACTGCGTGCCCCAGGAATTCATGATTAAGAGTGATTTCCGCGTCTCGTCGAAACCGACTGCCGTGATTGCATGGTAATCGGGCCTTGGGTCACTTTCACCTCGCCAACGGTAGGGTGCTTCGAGTACTGCATCGGATCGAAAATCACCTCCCATCCGTACGATCAAGACGACTGGATAGCCTTCGTAGATATATGTTTTGATCTCTTCTAGACTTGCTGCTCTTTCGTTACGCTGCATGCGGTAGTTTTTCGCTTCAATACGTGCGACTTGACTTACCCGTGTGTGCGCCAACGGCATCGTTGCAAAGGTCGCGCATCCGTTCTGCTTGACGAATTGAATGGCTTGCAACATGTGAAGCGATCTGCCGCTCTCACTCAATTGGTCGAAGATGAAACCTGGACTGAATTGATCGCTAGGCTCCGTCGGTTTTCGGCGACGCTCCTGAGCAATCTGGCACGAATAGGCGGCATATGCGATCGTCCAAGCAACGCAGTCATTTTGAGTCTGCTTTCCGGGGGTCGGAAGATAGTCCGTTAAGTCAAAGCGACGCGGCAAGGTGATGTCCGCGTCGGTGCCCCATTGAGGATCCATGCCCGGTGCGAGACTGCGCATGCTCGGCGCGAGACTGAAGTCGATACGTCCCTCAACGCTACTCTCTACCCGACCATCGAGGTCCATCGTCGAACGAGGAAGATGATGGTCGACGGGTACCGAGTCGCGTGCGACGCTGACGCCGTGCGTCGGAATGCTTTGATACTGGTCGGGAGGCGTCAGCTGAACACCTTGGCCGAACACCATACCGGTGGGGAAAACGCTCAGACATGCGAGGGTCAGCATGATGGATCTTCGGGGCCACATCGGACAGTTTCGAAAAAGAAGGGGCAGGACGGAATGTTCTGGACACTGCCACGAGAAAAATCTTGCACACTAGCGTTTGGGGGGTTACTGTGGTGCCCGGGCGAGTATAGACAGTGAATGAGTAACTTATCACATAGGACGACAACGTGAGTAAAACTGAAGAGCAACTTCGAGCAATGTACCTATCAGGAACCGTATCGATCCCTCCCCGATTCCCCGATGTGGCGGAGATTACGTTCAGCCGCAACGACAGCAGGAATGGTCTCGTCTTTATCACGGCAACACAGCGGATGTCGCCCAAAGTGCTCATCAAGCGATCGTTTTTCGCCGCAGACGTGAGTTCGCTTTTCATTCCTGACGATGCCAAACAGGTCGACTTGGAACAGGGGACTTGGTTTGAAGGCGAACTGTTGGCTGACAAGGTTTACGATTTACTGGACAAAGCTCCGGTGACCGGAATTATTTACGTCCGCGAACATGCTCAATCCATCTTGGAAATGGAAGCGGGATTAACGGCCGCTGAGAGCGCCCAGTACTATCCTCCCCTACCGGAAGACCGAAGTGTCGATCACTACTGCATGAGCACCAAGGGCGTTTCGGCAGGCTGCTGGTGAGTGTTATGCGGCGGGGACCGAAATCTTGAGTCAAAGCACACCTACCATCGATGTCGTCGTCCTTACGCGGGACAACAACACGCCGTCAGAAATAGTCATGGCGTCACTCCGCCGGCAGCGAGGCGTGCACGTCCGCTATCACAGCGTCGTCGGCACACCGCTGAATGATGACATTCACCGCGTCGTGACCATTGCCCGAGCGCGGAACGAGGGTGTCGCGAGAACCTCGGGTGACTGGGTGATGTTTCTCGATGATGATGTCGAATTGGCCCCAGATTGCATGGCGCGGCTGCACCATGGCCTCGTAACGCGGCGTGACTACGCCGCATTGGCCGCCGACTATCTCGGCGATCGCTCGTGTCATGGGTCGTCACCGCACGTTGGGATGGGGGCGACCTTGTTTCGACGCTCGACGCTTCTGCGAACACCGTTTCGCTGGGAAGTCCACAAGTGCGAGTGCCTATGTTGTTGCCAAGACATCCGCCGGGCGGGATCACGCATCGAATACCTACCCGACGCCAAGGCGCGGCACTTGGCTAAACCGGCCGAGCGGGAGCCATGCCAGCCCGTCGTTGATACTGCGAAACACAGCGACGAAACGGCGAACGCAAAGATTCTTGTCGCGTTCAATCGACGTGATGTCCAGCGATTTCGTGACGTATTTTTGCGTATGCTGAGAGCGTCGGGAAACAAGCAAGAGGTGATCGCTGTCGGCTATGGTCTATATCCTAGCGAGCGGCGGCTATTGTCCTCCTGCCGCCGAGTGCGTGTGATCAATCGAGCCAGCAATGGCCAAATGCCTCCCGTGCGACGATTGACCGAGTTTGCTGCGGTCACCAAGACACTGCATCCCAAGCTGCCCGTCGCCTACTGGGATGCGAGTGACGTGGTAATCCAGGATCGCCTCGATCCCCTGTGGGGCATGACACAAGAGCATCCCAATAAGATTTTCGCCGTGCGAGAGCCGATGGGTTATCCGGGCAACGCTGCGATTGTTGGTTGGACCCATTCGATCGAGCACCCGGCCATGCGGCAGCGCGCCTTCGAGTTATTTTCGAAGCACCCGTTCCTCAATAGCGGCTTCAGCGCCGGTACCGCCGGAGCAATGCACCGATACTTTATCGAAGCCGCCCGGCTGCGCAACTCTGCCGAACTGCGAGGCACTACCGACTGGGGCGACCAGGCTGCGTTCAATTTGTATTGCCACAGCGACCCACAGCGATGGAAAGAGATCTCCGAACGTTGGAACTACTGCGTTCACGACCGGCCGGTCGGCGAAGTCCAAGTACAACCCGACGGTCGGATAACCTGCCGCAGCGGCACCCCGATCGTTGCTGCCCACGGAAACGCTCGCTCGCTGACAAAACTGGCTATCGTTCATTAGCGCCCATGTGATTCATGAAGAATATCAACAGAGACACCCGCGCGGTCGTGATCAGCACACGCGACGACCGAGCCCGCGAACGCTTGCGGCGTATCGAAACTCATCTCGCCCTCGCGGGATTTCGCAACGTCGAGGTCATGCAAGCTCGCACGCCCGAGCGAGATCACTTTCAAGAGCACGGGTTGCCCGATGTGTTGCAAGGTCGATGGCGAACCGACTTGAGACATATGTGGGGATCGGCAGCCTGCGGTCTCTCTCACCTCGATTTGATGAAACTCGATGCGTCGCAGCTTCCAATTATCGTGTTTGAGGACGACGCCACGATCCACCCTCAGTTCTTTCGGTACCTAGCCCCAATCGATTTTCCCGAGGACGTTGCCTGGGATATCTGTCATCTGTCGTATCACAATGAAAACCTGGGCAGTGCCAAGCATCCCTCCGGCGTGCTCAACCGGCATCTCGTGCGTTGTGCCCCCGACGAGACCCCCTCAACCTACAGCTACATTTTGAACCAACCGGTCTTTGACCGGATGACTCCACTCACAGAGGACATTGACTTTCAGCTCGCGCGAGAAACCGAACGCATCCACAGCTTTGTCATTGAACATACCCCGCCACTGACCATGCCCGACTTCAATCTGCCCAGTGTGCGGAACGACCTCGACGACCTCTATTGGCAAGAGAACAACCGGAGCTGATGGCAATTAATTCCATCAGCTGAGTCGCGCCAGCCGCCGGGCCGCACGGCGTTGCCGTGCATCTTACCGGCTCTCAGCCCACCGTTGCGACCGCCCTGAATGCTTACTCGCAAACACCGGCGAGTTTACGCGAACTGGTAACCTTCTTCACCGTGATCGGTGATGTCGAGTCCGCGTTGCTCACTCTCGGCAGGCACACGCAGCCCCACGATGATGTCAATCAGTTTGAGCAAAATTAGGCTGCCGATGCCCGCGAATACGTAGGTGATCACCACCGCAACAACCTGACCGATCAACAAACTCATGTTGCCACCGGACTCGATCAGGCCGATGGGAACACCAGCACTGACGTCAACGGTTGCCCGTGTGGCGAACACGCCGGTCAGGACCGCCCCAAGCGTGCCACCGACACCATGCACCCCAAACGCGTCCAACGCGTCATCGTATCCGAACATATGCTTGAGTCGGGAACACGAATAGAAACAGGTGACGCCGGCGGCGGCACCCATTAACAAAGCTGGCATCGCCTGTACGAAGCCGGCCGCTGGGGTGATACAAACCAAACCTGCTACCGCACCGCTACTGGCGCCGAGCACAGTCGGTTTACCGAGCCAAACCCATTCGGCGACCGCCCAAGCAACTGCTCCCGCAGCGGCAGAAAAGTGCGTCACCATGAACGCGCTACTGGACATTTCATCGGACAGCAGACCGCTACCCGCGTTGAAACCAAACCAACCCACCCACAACATTGCCGCGCCAAGCACCGTGTAGGATAAATTATGTGGTTGCAGCGGCTCGCTGGGGTACCCCATGCGTGGCCCAATCAACAACGCTGCGATCAACGCCGAAATCCCACTGCTGACATGAACCACGGTGCCGCCAGCAAAATCCAAGGCTCCTCCGGCAATACTCCCCTCACCATAAGCCAGTGGGCCGCCGTCCCAGACCCAATGGCACAGAGGACAATAAATGAACGTGCCCCACAGAATCGAAAAGATCACCATTGCGCTGAATTTCATTCGCTCAGCAAACGCGCCACAGATCAACGCAGGTGTGATGATGAAGAACATGCCTTGAAACAACATGTGCGTCATGCGTGGGATGCCGCCTTCCATCGGCGTCATGGCAGCCCCGGCAGCCTCATCCCAGCTCCGTTGGACCCCGTTCATGAACAAGTAATCGAAATTGCCGATATAACCACCGCTGCCTCCAAAGGCCAACGAATAACCGTAAGTCGCCCAAATCACCGTCATGAGGCCCATCAGAAAAATGCACTGCATCATCACGCTGAGTACGTTTTTGCGACGCACCAACCCACCGTAAAACATTGCGAGGCCAGGCGCTGTCATGAATAGCACGAGCGCACAAGACACCAGCATCCAGGCGTTATGTCCAGCTAATGCCGCTGCATCGACCTCCCGTTTGAGCCCCCCTAGCGTGAGTTCATCGCCCGCCACTTGGGACGTTTCCTCTGGCTGATCGCGGACGCTTTCAGCCGTCGATTGCGGTATATCCCCCACTAACTCCGTCGTTGGCGAGTCAAGTGCAGAATCTTGCGCCCAACTCGATGAAATCGACAGCATGCTTGCCCCAGCAAGCGTGGCGACTAATAAGAAAACGACGGTGGATTGGCGAAAGATCGGTATCATGGACCTAGCGACGCATTAGAGGTGATATTGGTCAGAGCGAACTATGCGTTAGAATAGTGTGGTGGCGGGGCCGCTGATACCCGAGCAGTCGCTCCTCGGCCCAGAATCTGTAACGCGTCATCTCGATGCCCTGCGACCCCTGTCCAACGTCACCGGCGTGTGCCCGCCAGCCTCCATTCCAGCGAAATCTTGTGACTTCACCTTCCAATTCTGAGTATCGCAGCATTTCCATCTCCGTGCGGGTCGCCAGGGAGTTTCCCTACTTAATTACCGGTGTGAAACAGTGGGGGATGGCATGCTTCGCCAAGGCTCATCCTCCATCCGGCGTAGCCAAGACTCTGCCGTTGCGGAACTCACGGTACGAGAGGTCGGCACAGCGGTTCCTGATAGGGTGGCTGCTCCTCTGCCTGATCGGTGGCGATGCGGTGGCGACAACCTCACGGGGCGACGATCACGTACCCGCTGCGCAGGACTCTGCTCCGGCCTCAGCGGCTGACATCGATGGCTGGGTTGAGGAATTGTCCAGCGATTCCTATTTACTGCGCAAGCGTGCCACATCGAATTTAACGCGCGTGGGCGAAGGAGCGGTCGCCTCGCTGGTGGCCGAACTTGATTCAGGCGATCTAGAAATCACGGAACGAGTCATTGGCATCCTGCAAGAAATTGCGGCGCGAGCCCCTGTTTTGGCAGCGAACGATGTCGGCGACGGGGATCCGTCTCACGCCGGGCACGGCGCATGGGAAGAACTGCTGCGGATTTCCAAACTAGGCGGGAGCCGCGGAACTCGCGCCAAAGTCGCGGCGGACGAGGTCCGAGATGTCCGCAGGGCTCAAGCGGTTGAATTGCTCGCCGCCGCCGGTGTGTTCATCGGCATTGGCGAGTCAACCATCGGTGCGATCAGTCAGCAGAGGCGGATCGTCGAAGTCGATGCAGGGTTCCAGGGGGATGCCGCAATTTTAAGTCTACTGCAATGGATCGATGGAATTGACTACGCCCGAGTCCGTGGAGCAGCGATTCGGCAGGACGTCTTGGCAGGTGTCGTGCAAATGCCTGATCTGAAAACGCTGGTGCTGTTGGAAGGAGAGATCGACGCTGACGAACTCGCCCTGTTGGGTGATATCAAGGAACTCCGCCATCTCGAATTGCGGTACGTACCCATGAACGGAGACTTGATCGATCGACTCGCATCCTTGCCGATCCGTGTGTCTCTCACACTCAATGGTACCGCCGCGCCGGCAGACCGGGTGGCGGCACTGCAGAAGTCCGTCCCCGGCCTGGAGATTATCTTCAAACAGGGTGGGTTCCTGGGAGTGAAATGCGACAGCAGTTTTAGCGACTGCTTAATCTCCGAGGTCGTTGCTGGCCAAGCAGCCGAGAGAGCCGGGTTGTTGCCGGGCGACGTGGTCGTCGAAATCGATGGCACCACCATCGATAAGTTCAAGGACTTGCAAAAAGCGATCGACGCGCACCTGCCCGGGGATACCATCAAGATTCGCTACCAACGGGCCGGAGTTCAAACAGAGACTACCGCGGAACTGGGGAAACTCAATCTGCCGTGAGAGGAACTCCCACTGGGCCCAAACGAGAACCCGATTCAGCGCCACACGCTGAGCTGATTCCTGACACCCGCCAACGGTCACGCATGCGCAAGCTCTTGGTCGATTGGTTCTCGGGAGCAGCCCGCGATCTGCCATGGCGACGCGTGCCGAGCCCCTACCGCGTGTGGGTCAGCGAAATCATGTGCCAGCAAACCCAAATCGCAACCGTTCTTCCGTACTTTGAACGCTTCCTAGCGAGGTACCCCGACGCCACTGCGCTCGCCAAGGCCGATGAAAATGAATTAATGCGAATGTGGGAAGGACTGGGGTACTACCGCCGCGCCCGTAGTATGCACGCAGCTGCCAAACAAATCGTCGCCGATCACGATGGTGAGTTTCCGCTGAATTACGACCATGCGATCAAACTACCGGGGATCGGTCGCTATACCGTCGGTGCGATTCTCTCGATTTCAGCCAATCAACCGGTGCCCATACTCGAAGGCAACACGCTGCGAGTATTCAGCCGCTTGATTGGATTGCGCGCCGCAGTCGATGAAAAGCCGTCGCAGGACGTCTTGTGGAAGTTCGCCGAGGGGCTGCTACCTCGCAAATCGGTCCCCGATCGCACCCGAGGTCCCGCGGCGATCAACCAAGCCGCCATGGAGCTCGGGGCGCTGATCTGCACGCCCCGCGAACCTAAATGTTTGATCTGCCCGCTCGCCAAGTGTTGTGTGGCCCACGCGCGAGGGTGGCAAGCCGAGATTCCCGCGAAGACAAACAAGATTGCCTACGAACCACGGAGTGAGTTTGCCGCTTTGGTCAGCGATCCCTCCGGACGTTGGCTGGTTCGACAAATCCCAGCTGGATCCAGATTCGCCGGCATGTGGGACTTCCCCAAAGCCGGTCCGCCCGAAGCTCACACTCTCGATGAGTTTGCTCAGTGGTTAGCCACCCAAGCCGGTGGTCGATGGACGATCGGGGAACAAATGACAAGTATGAAGCATGCCGTTACCAGGTACCGGATCACGTTGCATGTCCATCATGCAACTCGTCGGGGCTCGCGCCCGCCCGCGCCTTGGTCATTCCATTCTGCCGATGAACTGAAACACCTCCCGATGAGCACGACAGGTCGCCGACTGCTTGACCGCCTGACGAAGCAAAACCTGATCACTCCCTCAAACTAACGCGCACAAGTGCGAGCGACGCATATCAATTGCCTGACACTCCGCGCAAGTTGCATGGCGAAAATTTCCGGCGCACGCTTCCGTAGGATGACCCTTCTATGATACGCATGATCGCCTGGGCGTATCTCGGAGTCGGAGCGTACTTCTCGTACTTAATGGCAGTTCAGATGTTCAACCGTTCGCTCGCCCATGCACAGCTACTTTCGAACGCTGAACTGCTGAAGGCATTCATGGACGCAATCGGATACTTCGCTTTCTACCTGACTGCGAATCCCCTATCGATATTTGCATTATTGGCAATCGTAACTTTATCGAAACGCTAGCCCGTCCCCTTTAGCAACGGACGCCTATTCAGGACTGCATTGAGTTTTCGAGACCGATGCGAGGACGCGTTGAGCTCCCCGTTCGGCTGCGGCGATCACGGGAGCGATCCCCACGCCCCCATAGGCGTTGGTGACCAGCTCAATATTCGGAAGCTGGCTAATCGCTGAATCGATCGCGGCAGCTTTGCGCAAATGGCCCACTTCATATTGCGGCATGGCCTTGTTCCACCGAATGACTTTTATGAATGCCGCGAAATCATGCACACTCTTGGAGACATCGAGTCCGATGATATCGCCGAGTTCGTTGGCAACGATTTCGACAATGGCCTCATCACTCTGTTCGAGGACTTGGGGATGCAACGCCCCGCCGGCGAACGCGCGGATGATGACATGATCGTGCGGCGCCCGACCGCAAAACTTCTCACTGGCAAAACTTCCCGCCAAGATCGTGCGTTGTTCGCTCGGTGGGACAACAAAGCCAAAGGTTTTCGGCATTCTCGCGATCGCTTGGCGGGGGACTGCCATCACGACGATCGCTGTCGATGCGTAACCAATGCCACCAAGCTCAGAAACAACGGTGTCGATGGCTTGAAGGTGTGACTCGGCGGCCGCCGTGGTGCGCAGCGTCGCGAGCAATTGAGCGGAGACAGGCGCCGGCGAGGCTAGGACAACGCGGTCGAACGACTCACCGCCTGGGCCTAATTCCGTCCCGTTGGCGGTGGTCGCCAGCGACTCGACAGGGCTGTTTAAGCGGATATTGTCGCTGCCAATGCCGCTGGCAAGTGCTTGGATCAATTCGATCATGCCCCCCGGGAAGGCGCGAAACTGCTCGTACCGTGCTCCACTGCTGGTGCGTTCGGTTGCATCCTCACCCGATCGCTTGCGCCGGAGGGTGGCTCGAGCAAGCGAACCATCACGTGCCTCCATGTCCCACAGGGGTTTCATCGTGGCGGCCATGCTGAGCCGATCGATATCGGCAGTGTAGATACCAGCGACCAACGGCGCGACAATGTTCTGCAGGCATTCGCGGCCCAAACGACGGGCGACAAAGGAACCAACACTCTCGTCCTCAAGCGATGGATCACGAGGTCGAACGAAGCGTTCAGCGAGCAGTCGCAGTTTGCCCCGTGGCGAAAGTAAAGGCGTCGACACCATCGACATCATCTTGGTGGCGCGCATCAACACGAACCCGTCTGGGATCGGAATCAATCGATCACCGCGGGCAATCATCGCGCCCCGGCCTACCTGTTGGGGCCGGAGGAGCCCATCTGCCACACCAAGTCGCTGACACAACTCGATCGCGGCGGGCGGGTTGGTCGCGAACATGTCCGCGCCATGATCGACAACAAACTCTCCTCCGTCACGTCCAACAATGCGCTCGGTTTGGATCACACCGCCAATCCGACTGGAAGCTTCGAAAAGCGTGATTTCCAGTGGCAGTCGGTGACAATTCGCCAACAGCCGCAGGTGCACCCCAGTGGCCAGCCCCGACAATCCGCCGCCGACGATTGCGATTCGAATGGGAGCCATGCTAGTGCTCAGTGATAGAAACACAGATACGCAGTCGGCTCGCTCACTCGAACCTGGAATTTCTTATTGGCGGCAACCTTAAACTCTTGGCCGGTCGAGAAGTCCTCGAAGGAGTCCTGACCAGGCAACTGCACCGACAGCGTTCCCGAAACAACTTTCATCAGTTCGTTTTCGCTAGTACCAAATTCGTATTCGCCCGCTGCCATCACGCCTGATGTAACACGGCCTTCGCTATTTTCAAAGCCAATCGATTTGACATTTCCATCGAAATATTCGTTGACGTTCATAGGTGCTTTCCTGGGAGATTTTAAAGTCGAGCGTGCATCAAAGTGATAAAGAGGAACGAGGTTAATAAAATCACTCCTCGATCCGACCGGATCTTATCCGATCCACAGCGAAAACCGAACAGGACGACCTCCCTCGGGAGGGGATCCCACAGAGCCGGCACGGAAACAATTGACGTTGTCGTGGGAGCGGAGGATTTTGTAGCGTCGACAGGCTACGGGCTGTTCCATGGGCTCGCATTCTGTTTTTGTCGCGACATCATTCGCAAGGTCCCCTCATGCACGCGATCCAATTTCGCCATCGATCTCGACGCTTGTTCTGTTCGCTTTTTGGCCTCCGCCGGCGAAAGGCAATCGGTTTAGGACATCGTTTAGGGGCCATTTCTATCCTCGCGGGAGGTGCGATCGCGACGCTGTCAGGATGTCAGTATGGAGGACTCTCGACGCCTTTGGCCAGGCACCGAGCGTTAGATAACTCGCCACCGTCGATTCACGGCCCATCCATGGCAGGGCCTGCCCAAGCGCAGGCCGCCAATAAACTGGGCGGAAACCAGGGCGAAATCAAGAGTTCTGCTTCGCAGGTCCAAGTTACCAGCGAAAATGCCGTTCCCGAAACGAAGATTGAGCCCGTCGAACAACGGCTCGCCACTACCCGACAAGTTGCTCACCGCACCACCACTTCTCCTCCGCCGGCGGACACTCGCAGAACGATGAGTGAACTCGCTGGGTACACCGCCCCGCCACCATCGCAAACAGCACCGGTCGCAGACGCGAATCAACATTCACACCACACTCGGTCAGCTGCTCCAGAAATCGCGCAGGTTTCCGCCAGTATGCCGATCGAACCGGAAGCACCTGCCCCGTCGCTCGACCTGCCCCAGAACTACAGCGGGGTCGATATCAGCGATCTGATCAACGCCCTGCAGGGTGTACCGCCAGAAATTCAGAAAGCTGCAGTGACCAAGCTGATTGCTAGCGCACACCGCCGGGCCCGCGAGACGGACCAGCCTTGGTCAATCGACGATGCCTTGGCAGCCGCGTTTGATGAACTACCCGATCTGCCGACGGTGGTCCCCGACCGAGATGTCAAACCGGCACGCATCGGCATCTCTCAGCCCGCTGCGAATGCGAACATCGCCACCGCTCTCGCCGGAACCGAGAGAACCGCCGTTGCCAACGCAGTAGCGCAACCATCGCTCGCTGGGCAACCTGCCATTCAACAAGCATCTCTAAGCACGACCGATGAACCTGCCCTTGGCACTCTATCAGACATCTCTATTCGTGAGATGCGAGCACCTGATGCCGTCGACCACGATCCTCAGAGAATGACATTCAGCGACCAAGAGGAATCGCCCGCCAGCGTATCGATGTCGTTGAGCGATTCGCCGCCAGTTACGAAGTCAGAGAGCACGTCGGTAGCTTCCAGCGGCGTCTCCACACTCAGTGATGCCGAATTGTTCGACGCTCTCGTCGCCCGCTTGCAGCAGGACGTTCCCGCCGAGAGTGATGCCGACCGGCATCGCCGTCAGGTCGTCGCCCGCCATCTGATGGTCTTGTCGGGCGACCCCGACCGTGCCGTCGACCATTTGGAAGGTCTGTCGGAGGAAGAAGCGCAGTACCTGCGTCACCAATTGCTCGGACTATGGAAGATTGTCGATCCCAAGGGACATCCAGTGCCCTCGCATCGGTTCAGTTCTGCCCTCCCAGAAATTCGCAAAGCGACTGGGTATTTGGCCGCTGCTAGCGATTCGCTCGAAGTTCGCGGACTCGAATTCTGTACGGAAATCGAAGCTTACGGCCAAATCAAACCGTTCCCCAATCGACGCTTTGCCGCCGGACAGGAAGTGATCCTGTACTGCGAAATCGATAACTTTGTTGCGAACTCCGTCGACGGTGGATTTGAAACGCGTTTGCGGGGTAGCTACGACCTACTCGATGCGGATGGCCAGCGAATCGCTAGTCAAACGCTACCTGAGGATCACCAAATCTCCAAGAACCACCTGCGAGATTACTTCATCGCGTACCAAATGTATCTTCCCGATGCCATCGACCCCGGCCGCTATCAACTGCGTTTGACAATGGAAGATATCCACGGCAAAAAATACGGCCAAGCCACCGTTGAGTTTGAGATCAAACGCTAGACGCGGCGAATCGTACTTGGTGAGCGTGACAGCAGACTTTCGTGACGACCGGTGCTTGTTCTTCAAGCACATGGGAGATGAGTGATGCCCCGTCTGGAGAACGCCTGTGCCTTTCGGGAGACCAGGGCTCTGTTAGAATCGGGGACGACGATTACTTTGTCAAATCGTCACTATTCTATTCTTTCTCCGCCGCCTTAGAACGTCACTGACCGCATGGCCAAATCGCGACCCGCATCGAAACCAGACGATCAATTGATGTTCAGTGGGTTTGAGACGCAGGATCCACCATCGAGCGCGGCCCCAGCCCGCCGAGCTGCCAGGAGTGCGGAGCCGAAGTCGACGCCACCGAGTCATCCAAACGTGCCGCCCCTACAACCGGCGGGCGTCACCCTCGCAGATGATTCACCGCAAGGCTCCCGGGTACGCGAGGATGCCGCCGCGCGTCAGCAGCGGCACGATGCGGTGGGCATTGCGTCCGAGTCGCTACCTGAGATTTTGCGACGGGCGATCGCGCCGTCCCTTGACGAGCCTGTACCCGATCTCTCTGGGCAACTCGTCGTGATCATCGATTCGCATTCGCTGATCTATCAGGTTTTCCATGCCTTGCCGCCCATGACCAGTACGGGTGGATTGCCCGTTGCAGCAGTCTACGGATTCGTCGGGGATATGTTGGAGCTGATTGCCCGCAAGAATCCTGACTACCTCATTGCAGCGTTCGACAGAGGCGCGATCACGTTCCGCAATGACCTCTATCCCGAATACAAGGCCCATCGGGAGTCGATGCCCGACGAATTGCGGCAACAGATCCCTCTGATCCGTCAAATTGTCGACGCGATGGGGATTGGGATTATGGAACAAGCGGGTTTTGAAGCCGATGATCTGCTCGCTACGGTCGCGGCCAAGGTACAAGCAGCCGGTGGTGATTGTCTCGTCGTGACCAGCGACAAGGATTGTCGTCAACTCATCACACCGCACACCCAGATTTACAATCTTAGAAAAGACGAACTGATCGATGCGGCGAGGTTATGGGAGCTGTGGGGAATTCGCCCTGACCAGGTCGTCGACTACCAGTCGCTCGTGGGTGATCCCGTCGATAACGTGCCTGGGATCTCTTTGATCGGTCCCAAGCTCGCTCAGAGTCTCCTTGAGCAGTACGATACGCTCGAAGGTATTCTCGACAACGCCGACAAAATGACGGGTAAGAAACGCAAGCAGAACCTGATGGAAGGACGTGAGCAAGCAATGCTCAGCCGTTCATTAGTGGCGCTCCGCAAAGACGTCGATTCACCCATCCCATGGAGTCGCTCGGTCCGGGCGGCCGCCGACTTGCCCCGGGTGGACGCGCTCTTGCAGGAGTTCGGTTTCCGCCGACTTCGCACTCGCGCAGCCGAACTGCTCGGCGGTATCGCCAACGGCTCGGACGCCAGTGAACCGAGCGAAGCAGAGTGGGCGACGGACTATCGAACGATCACGAGTGAAGCCGAGCTGCGGGATCTCGCCAACCTGTTGGAGGGAAAACAGCAGATCGCGATCGATACTGAAACGACCAGCACACATGCCCGCGGATGTGATTTAGTCGGCATCTCCATCGCCTGGGACGTCGGCGCAGCAGCGTACATTCCGATTCGCGCCCCGCTCGGTGATGTCACGCTCGACGAGACGTTGGTCATCGAGACCCTACGTCCAGTGCTGGAGTCGGACAAGATCGAAAAGGTCGGTCACAACATTAAGTTCGATGCGATTGTCCTGCGGTCGGCTGCCGGAAAGGCGTCGACAAGCAACGGTACCATGCACCCTCACTCAGGCCACCCTATTTCAGGTGTGGTGCTGGGCGGTATTCGTACCGACACCATGATCGCCGATTACCTGCTCAATCCAGGTCGCCGCAATCACACACTCGACGATCTTTCACGACGACGACTTGATCATACGACGACGCCGATCAAGGACTTAATCGGGACAGGCAAGAAGCAAATCCGGATGGACCAGGTACCAGTCGATGTCGTCGCGCCGTACGCCTGCGAAGATGTCGACGTGCCACTGCGTATCTCCGAAATTTCGCATCATGAGCTCGCCGAACGAGGGCTCGAAGAACTCTATCAGACCTTAGAGATACCGCTGGTCGAGGTGCTGATCGAGATGGAAACCAACGGCATCCGAGTGGATGCGGAGACACTCGCTGAAATGAGTGGTCGGTTCGAGGCGGAGATCGCCGACTTGCAGACGATCGTGTTTGCCGCCGCTGGGCATTCATTTAATCTTGATAGCCCGAAACAGCTCGCAGGGGTGTTGTTTGATGAACTCGGGCTGCCAGTCATCAAGAAGACCAAAACCGGCATCAGTACCGATGCAGACGTGTTATCGCAACTCGCCGTCAATCATGACATCGCCCGCCATCTGCTGCAGTACCGCCAAGCGACCAAGCTCAAAAACACATACATCGACACGTTGCCGCAGTTGATTTGTGAAAAGACAGGCCGGGTTCATACATCCTATCGACAAGACGTCGCAGCGACGGGAAGGCTCAGCAGCAGCGAACCGAACCTACAGAACATTCCCATACGGACGGAACAGGGCAAAGCGATCCGTGGTGCGTTCACGGCGAGCGAACCAGGCTGGGTGCTGCTCGGGGCGGATTATTCGCAGATCGAACTCCGCGTGCTGGCGCATTACAGTGGCGATGAGGCCTTGCTGCAGGCCTATCGTGACGACGCCGATATCCACACCCGCGTGGCGGCCGAGGTCAATGGTATCTCCGAAGCGGATGTGACCAGTGAACTGCGGCGAATCGCAAAAACGATCAACTTTGGCATCGTCTATGGACAGAGTCCGTTCGGCTTGGCAAAGACACTCAGCATTCCCAAGGAGGAAGCACGCGACTATATCGAGCAGTATTTCCAAAGATATTCAGGGGTCGAACAGTTCATGATGGAAACGCTCGCTCGCTGTCGCAGTGAAGGTTACGTATCGACGATGTTGGGCCGTCGACGCGAATTGCAAGGCGTCCGAGATCTGTCGAAGCTGCCTCCCGAAAAACGCCGCAGCCTCACCGAGGTCGAACGAATTGCTATCAACATGCCAATTCAGGGGACTGCCGCAGACCTGATTAAACTCGCGATGCTGCGGGTTCATGATCAGTTGAAACAGAGTCCGTTGAAAGCCCGATTACTACTGCAGATCCACGATGAATTATTATTGGAGACACCCGCCGACGAGGTCGAGGCGCTCACCGAACTGGTTGTCGAAGCCATGACGAGTGTGATGGAGCTCGATGTGCCGTTGAAAGTCGACGTGGCCTCAGGACCGACGTGGGCAGATTGCTGAGTAGACGAGTCTCACCGAGGCTCGATTGGTCATCACACGATCATTCACCTCTCCCGAACTCGATTCGGTCTCTCGGCGAGACCCTACTACTCAGCTGGAATGCGGACGCAGCGGTCGGCGAGTACTATTGCTTCGGCCGATTGGTGGGTGACATGAAGAGTGGTGACGTGAGTTTCTGCTTTGATCGAGAGCAGCAACGCTAACATTTCCTCGCGAGTTTGTTCATCGAGTGCACTGAGTGGTTCGTCGAGGAGTAAGACCGTTGGTTCGAACGCGAGTGCACGCCCCAAAGCGACTCGCTGCGCCTCACCACCACTGAGGCCTTGTACATTGCGATCGAGCAGATGCGTGATCCCTAACATCGCGGCTGTTTTTAATTTCCGATCTGCTATCTGTTTGGCTGCCACACGTCGAATTCGTAATGCGAACTCGAGATGCTCAGCCACATTCATCGTTGGAAACAAGGCTAGATCTTGTGGCACGTAACCAACCTGTCGGTCGCCTGGCAAAAAATTCGTCACGTCCGTGCCTGCGATCCATATTGAACCAGCAACGGGGCGACGCAAGCCACAGATCGTCTCCATGATGGAGGTTTTTCCGCATCCTGTCTTGCCCATCAAGACGACATATTCCCGTGGTCGAACCTCGAGCGAAAAATTTCGCAACGAGAACTCACCCGCCTCGATGGTGATATCCAACAACCGAATCATTGAGAGCGGACTCCTGGGGACGCCGCCACGCCGAGTCGCAACGTACCTAATCCGCGGAGGGTGAGCAGTACCGCTATTGCGATCAACACCATCAGCAAAGAAACCGCCACTGCGGCATCCAAATCGCCAACACTGAATTCAAGCCAAACCGACGTTGACAATACCTCTGTCCGCATCCGAGTGGCACCGGCGAAGACGAGAATGGGGCCGAACTCGCCGAGTGCCCGCGCCCACGCAATGGTCAATGCTGCGATGATTCCCCGTCCTGCTTGCGGCAACGCAACTTGAGTAAAGGCTTGCATGCGGGTGCATCCGAGCGTGCGGGCGACATCTTCGCTGCGTGGACTGATTTGCTCAAAGGTCACACCCATCGTGCGAACCGCGAAAGCGCATGCGACCGTAAATTGAGCCAGTACGATGGCCGGCCAGCGATAAGTGACGGGGAATCCCACGTCCTCACGCAGCCACGATTCGAGTTCCCAGTCCGAGCCACCCATCGGAAGGTGAAACAGGATCAACAGGCTCAGTCCGAGTACCACGGGCGGTAGCACCATCGGAATATCGACCAACGTATCGATCACGACACGCCCAGGGAACTGGAAGCGAGACAGCAGATAGGCGAGCGGGATAGCGACGATAACAGCCAGGATCGCCGATACCGTGCAGGACAGGACCGTCAGTCGAATCGAGGCTTGGATCTCTGGCTTGGCAAGTGCGTTTCGAAAGTCTGCTAATGATGTAAACGCTAGATCAGCCGCGAGCAACAATCCGATCAGCAACACAAAGCATGATGCAATCCCGCCCATCACCAGAAAAAAAGGAACGTCGCTACGGCGATGGATCGGTGGCATGAAATGCTATTGCTCGAAGGTCTCACAGTGACACACTGCTAATCTACTATTGCCGCAAGATCTGAACCGCGTCGACGACGACATAACCGTCTGTGTCCGCATTGTTAATTTCGATCGTGGCATCGCCGGTTGGAAAACTAAATTTCCCAATTGCCTCAAACGCACCTCGACCAGGCTTCTTTTGCTGGTTCACTTTCACCTCGTGAGATTCGTCACCCGCTCGAATGATCACGGGCACGTTGGTCGCTCGGTTGGGGTTGGACGTGTACGCAACGAGCACCTCATATACGCCGGCATTGTCGATCGTGAATGGGAACAGGATGTATTGATGGCCTTTGGCTGTATCACTGTCATGCCGATACCCCGTACCTATGAAGGGGCCGAGCGACACACTGGCAGCTTCAAACCCAACTCGTTTGGCCACGTCATCATCGACAACGATTCCATCGAGCGTTTTCGGATCGACTGCCGATGCCGATCGATGGACTGGCCCCGTCCAAGTTAACACTTGGTTGTCGGCAAGCAATTGGGCGCGTAGCGTTTCATAGCTGATGGCTTGTACCGAGACGTTTGCTTCGATGGCCTGCATCGCGGCTGTCGCGGCAGATTGGCCGAGGACCATAAAGACGGGTTCCATGCGGATCGAACCAAATGCAATGTGCGAGGCACTCAAGCAGACGGGGACCAAGAGGTTCTCGCATTGGTCGGCACGGGGTGTGATTGAACCGTACGAGATTGGATAAGGCGAAAAACCACCAACCTGTACGTCGCCTTCGTTGCGGGCGTGTCCGTCCGCATCGACGTAGCGCTGTACGTTGTGTGAATCCATCGTGTAAGCGGCCAGACCAATCGGGTCCGCAGCGACCTGACGCCCTTGGCAGTGATGCTGCGTCATGACCGTGACACCCAACATTCGCCGCGCCTCGCGAACGTAGAGCTGTTGCTGCCAGCCGTCCTCTCGCTCAAATTCATCCCGACAGGTGCCCCAACGCGAGACTTCTTTGCGGATGTGGGCTGGCACACGAGGATGATTCGCAAGTGTCCACATCAACCCTTGTTGATAGTGGCGGTGTCGCTGAGCGATGGCTTCTCGCTCGGTGTAGTCTGCTTCGGGATACTCGTAGTTCTGACCGATGAAATCAGTTGAGAAGCCGCGGCTATTATTGGTGTCGGTCTTGCGATTAGGCATGCTCGAATTGATCCAAGGCAAGGCCTTTTCACCCGCTTCGAAGTTGCGCAGCAGGAGTTCGTAGACGAGTGGATCGTACCCATCGGGCTTTGCAAATGCGATCCGATTTTCCGGGTGGTCGGTCAAACACATGCGGTAACAATATGCCTGCACTCGTCGATCGCTGGCCCCTTCTTCACCGGGGCCCTGTGGATCGATACCAGGTAGCAGGCCACTTGATGGGTCACCGGACACGACATAAGCATCGACGCTTGGCATGAATTGATGTGACCTTGCATGCCGGGTCTCGACGCCATTCAAAGTCTCGTTGTACTGCGAATTGCTTTCCCGACCCACCGTGTAGCTCACGCCAGCGGCAGCCATCAAGTCGCCTTCGTAGGTAGCGTCAATGAACGCCCGCCCTCGATACGTGCGGCCGTTATCCATCGTGATCGCCGTGATCTGTTTGTTCGTCAGTGTCACGCCAGCGGTGCTGCGGGAAGAATTGGCATTGTGGGTGCGCACCAGCCGTTGCTCCAACAAGACGGAGATCTCGTACTCGCGCACCAGGTCTTGCATGATCGTAAGGGCCGCTGATGGCTCGAACGTCCACATTGCTTCTTCTGCATTACCGGTGCGAGTTTGGCCGCCGTCCCGGTAGGCGTCACGCCGCTGCCAGTCCCAGTGATCAGGCTGCCGGTAATACTCCTGCACACGCTGATAAAAATCTCGAGCAATGCCGCCAATCGCAGCTTTGTTGCCGATGTCGGTTTGTCCGAGTCCACCTGTCGTCAGTCCGCCGATTCGTCGGCTCGGCTCAAGAACAATTACCGATCCTCCCATCCGTTTGACTTGGACTGCTGCTGCAATCCCTGCGGACGTGCCACCGTACACGACGACGTCATAGGTCGTCTCGCCCGCAGTCCTCGCGACCGAGCACAGCGTCGACGCGCAACACATCGCAAATATCGTGAGAGTCCGGACGGTGGGGGCACAGCGCATGTTGTTTACTCTTTTAGCTTTGTAAAATTCGGATCATTAACGTAGTCGAATCTCCCCACGACTGTTGTTGAAAAGCGCCAACCTCCGAGCATTTTACGAACACCTGTCGGATCAGCGGTTTTCAGTCGACCGCATACCCATCGGGACCGGAGGACGCAGAAATAGCGAAATCCGGACCACACGGTGCCGCGTGTTACCGGATCGCTAGTTCACTGCTGATCAGTACAGTCGAGACAGTGCAATTGTGAGCCGACTCGAAGGAGCAACCGTCCCGCTGCGAACGCCGGCGTCGCACCCACTCGACCACTCAGATTTACTTCGCTGAGGTCGCTTTTGCGGTCACTGGCGGTCGTCACGTGCGCCTTGCCTTCGAGAGAGACTAGCAGTAGTTGTTCACCGACGATGATCGGTGATGCACCAAAATTGCCTCCAATTCGTTGGCTCCATAGCAATCGTCCGTCATCGGCAGTATCAAAACAACTGGCGATTCCATTGTCAGAGACGGTGAAGATCAGACTATTTTTGACAGCGGGGGTGGGCACGTAGCCCGCACCACGTGAGATACGAAAAACCTCTTCGGGCGAATCACCTACGTGTTGAGGGATGCGCACCGCCGACATGTAGTTGCCCCCTCCGCCGCTGCCGCAACTTGCGATCGCAAGATCGCCCACGATCAGCGGCGACGAGCAACATCGTTTGTTAAATACAGGTAACGACCACAACAGGGCTCCGGTTGTTAAGTCGAGTCCGAACATCCCATTCCCCTTATTGGCAGCAATCAGTTGGGGCGGCCCGGCGGGACCTGGACCGGCGGCGGGGCGAAAGACGGACGGGACACCGTAGCATGGACGGGTCGCTGTCAGCGGCGTGCTCCACAGGTCTTTTCCCGTGGCGATATCGAATGACATCATGTGGCTCTGACCCGCAATTTGCCCGCGTTCCAGTTCATCGACTTGTTGCGAGTTGAACAAAATCACTTGCGATCCCGAAACCATGGGACTGGTTCCAAACCCGTGGACTCCCGTCCAGGGGCCAAGTTGACGATTCCACAGTGGTACTCCTGCGAGCGTGTAGGCGTACAGATAGGCTCCTTGAGCATCCCCGTAGGCAAAAAAGACACGGTCGCCCGCGATGGCGGGAGTTGTCGAGGCGGGGGAATTGCGCGAATGCCGTTTGCGGTCAACAAACGGATGACTGTGTCGCCACTTCACTTGCCCAGTCGCTACATCGACGGCGACAAAATCGATCGTACCCGCCGAGGTGCTGCCATTCGACCTCGACCGTTCCACTTTGGCGTCGAGCAGAAATACCGTGTTCTCAGTGGCGACGAGAGAGCCGACGTCGGTGCCACCGAGGTTTAACGACCAAACGTAGTCATCCTCGGTCCATGTTGTCGGCAGCCGACCACCGCCAGCATTTCCGTAGCCCATCGCTCCGTGAAAACGCGGCCATGGAATTCCATCGACTGGATCGGACGCTGATGAGTCAAAACTCGCGGGTGATTCGGCGTGTGCCGGAGTATTGCTACAAGCGATGAGCCCTATCAGCAGACAGGACCAATGGATGATCAGAGATTCGGAAGCGATCCAGCGACGCATGTTGTTGGACTCATGAGAAAAAGGGCGGGAAACTTTCGGCCTCCATACCGGTCCTGGCCATGGTAATGGGCTGCAGGACGCTAGCGGGCTTTCGGTCCGGGTTGATTCGAGGGAGCAGTTTTAAGGCGAATGCCGCACCCGGCGAGGCTGGCTAGCGGACGAGTGCGTCGTTCGGCAGACTTCATTGCGATGAGGCCGGTGCGAAGGGGGCCCGGCATGATTATACGCCAATTCAGAATTCAATTGGTGACGAGTCCGCAAATTGGCTTTGCTCCGTCACAACCAGTTGATCGGCTGGCGCGCTTACTGGCCATCCGAGCGCCCATTGCAAATTGAACTGGGCTTGGTTGAAGTCAATGACCGCTCGCAGATACGCACGCCGCGCAGATTCCAATGCTTGGACGGACTGCAAGACTTCGATCGGTAACCCTTCACCATCGCGAATTCGCTCGGAGTTGGCGTCGTAGGAAGCCTGGGCGGTGTGAATTGCGTGTTGCGTGATGGCAATCTGTTGACGGCGGAATTCAATCTGGCTAAACGCCTCAGAAACCTCCATCGCCACCCGATCCATGATTTGCAGTTTTTCGAACTGGGCCTGCTGGACTCGGGCCGAGGATTCACGGCGTGCGGCGTGCTCCCCAAAACCGAGATTGCGCACCTCCCAGGTCACGACGGCATTGTAGTCATACCTGCCAGCAACACTGGAGAGGTCGTTACCGAGCCCACCGCCAAAGCCGCCGGTGCTGTAACCGAGCAAGACGCTGGGCACGAAAGGCGCATACTTTTCGCGTTTGAACGCCTCGCAGGCCGCAGCGACAAGCGCCTGCGACTCCTTTAACTCGGGGCGCATCGACAGGCCGGTGCTAATCAGCGAGGACTTGTCCGCCCCGGCTTCGACCAAATCCAGTGGAATGGCGTTGACGTCCAGCGGCATGATTTGGCTGTTCGCATTGATACTGAGAGCTTGAGCGAGGCGGGCCGAAGCGATTTCGATTCGCTCACGTGAGGCGATCCAGCGGTTCTCGATCAGGTTCAGCTCAGTCCGCATGCGGTCCGCATCCGCCTGCAACCCCTCACCAGCTTCGGCGAAGTCAGCCGTGATTTTGGCGAGCTCTGCAGCCCGTCCGCGAGACTCGGCGAGAATGTGTGAATCCTGATGCGCGTCAAGTAACTCGATGTAGGCCAGTGCCACTCGTAACAACTGCTCGTTGAGCACGGCGCTGGCCGCATGTCCGCGGGCCCATGCCGATTTCTCTGCGATTTCGGGCTGGAAGATGGCGTCGGCCAAGTGAAACTGGGCCACCAAGCCTGGACGCTGCGTGGTGCCGGCGCCGACAGCGCCCGCGCCCAGTCCGTATTGGAATGAATTGCGATTGACGTCCACAATTTGACCGTCGACGGCTTGATAGTTCCCGTCGTGGCGGTAAAAGCTAAAACCACTTTGAATCGAGGGTAGCCACAAAACATTCGCGCGGTCGAGTTGGGCGTATGCCTCACGCACGCGCCATTGAGCAAATCCGACCACAGGGTGCTGGCCCCCAACCATCGCGAGAGCTGATGGCAGGTTCAGATCGATGAGGTTCGGTTGCGAGAACGTCGACTGCTCGATAGAGGATGGTGCCTGTACGGCAGTGGCTCCGATGCCGTCAGTCATCGGCAACGGGGCCACATCGTCAATGGGAATGCCCACGACACGATCGCCCGCATGTTCCTGACTAGGCGATTGCTCCGTAGCAACCGCGACCACCTGCATCGCCTCATCGTGGACAACTGGCTGGATACTGCCCGCCTGGCTGGAGATGGTTGACGATTCGATTACTGGGGAGCCCGTAGAATCGGCACCCTCGGGACTCTCGGCTCGATCGATCGCGATCGATTCTGTCGGTATTATCGATTGTAGGGCCAGCGAGGGGCCGCTGGCGCATCCCACCACGCTCGCCAGACTCGCCGCAGGGATGAGGCCACGCGTGATCGCCATGCATAATCTAAATGGGAAGCGGGGCATCCTGCCCTCCTTTGTTGCGGTTTCCGTACCGTTAGAGACATCGCTCCGAACGCGATGGTCGCACGGGAAAAGCATCGGCAATCGAAGGGGGCGATAGTGACGGATGCACGTATAAGAATGGCAACTTCTCACTTGCGGGCTATCGAGATCGCCGGTTGCACTGACTAGACTACGTGATCCGAATGGTGAATTTCTTTCGCCGGGAAGACGCATGACGATTGTGCCGACTGCGCACGTGGACAGTTGTCTGAATCGCCCGCGCGCATCCACCGTCTGCGCTGAGTATTTGCAAGGTAAGAAACGAAATGAATGTTGTACAAAAAATCGCCAAGCCCGCTGCGGTGTGCCTGTTCGGAGCATTTTGGCTGCTCGCGATCGGATGCACTTCCGAACATGCGGTGGTGGAAAAGTCCGCCGAACCGCGTGTGGTCCCCGTGAAAACGGTCGCCGTGACCGCAACCGAAGTTCAGCGGACCACCCGGCAGCCAGCGACAGTTCATGCATACTATCGGGCTGAACTGCGAGCAAAAGCATCGGGATTTGTGAAGACGCTCTACGCTGATATCGGCGATTACGTCGAAGCCGGGGCGAAACTGGCGGAAGTCGATGTGCCGGACTTGATCAAACAACGGCAGAGCGTTGAAAAGCAGGTTCTCAGATTGGAGGCCGAAGAGAGACGATCGCGCGCGGGAATCCAATTAGCAGAAGCGCAGGTACGCTCCGCAAACGCGATGTTTTCCGAAGCGAAGTCGCAGATGGCCAGCGTGGAGGCGTCCTTGGCGGGATCCCAGGCGGAGTTCGACCGCACTGAAGATCTGGTTCAGCGCGGTTCGCTGCAGAACCGGATGCTTGACGAAGCACGGATGAAACGCGACACCGAATCGGCCCGCAAGGAGGCTGTCACGTCGTCGATCAATTCGGCCGAGGCCGATGTTGCGGTCGCTGAAGCGCATCTGGAATCCGCTCGTGCACACCTTGATGCTGCCGAAGCTGAAACGGAAACCATCCGCTCACAGTTGGAGGAGGTTGACGTGCAGATCGCGTACGCGACCATCCAAGCTCCCTTTGCTGGCATCGTTACAGCACGAAATATTGAGCCGGGCGATCTGGTCCGCCAATCGAATGAGGTCGGAAATGGCAAACCGCTCTTTGTGATCAGTCAAGTCGACAAGCTTCGCGTTCGAATCCCGGTCCCTGAGTCAGACGCACCCCTGGTGAGCCCAGGTGATGAAGTGACGCTGACATTCCCCTCCTTCGCGTCGGAGGCACCCCTTGTAGCTGTGATCACCCGGCGCAGCGGCAGCTTGGACCCGAGTACCCGGACGATGTTGGTCGAGGTGGAACTCGAGAATAAGGATGGCAAACTATTGCCAGGGATGTTTGGTCAGGCATCAATCAACCTGTCGACGAAGATTGCCGCCAATACGTTGCCCTCGCAAGCGATTCGGTTTGACGAGCACGGCAATGGCTACGTCTACATTGTCGGCGACGATGACACCGTCCTGCGCTCCGATGTGACCATGGGGGCCGACAACGGGAAGTCAATTGAAGTGCTCTCGGGTGTCCACTCAGGGCAACGGGTGGTGGGATCGCACCTCAAACGATTCACCGATGGCCAGAAAGTCAAGCCGCTTTAGTTGAAAGCGGGAGGGGGAGACAGCGAGACGGCGTTTCGCTCTCCCCAACTCTCTGTTCGTCACCACCGACAGTTCCCTCTGGCCTTCTCTCCCCTTTCCTCGTCCCCTCTCCTCCAAGATTGCTTACTTTCGATGGGCTTAATTAACTTCTCACTCAGAAATCGCTTTGCGGTTCTGGCGGGCGTTATCGCATTGTGCGTGCTGGGTGCGACGGTCATCCCGGGCATCACGATTGACATTCTGCCGGATTTCAAGAAACCGGTGGTCGTCAGTTTTTTCTCCTACCCCGGCCTGCCCACGCTGGACATGGAAAAATCGGTGGCTTCTCGCGTCGAACGCGCCCTCACCTTGGCTGGAAAGATCGAACACCAGGAGTCACGTGTCGTTCCAGGGGCGGCCGTCATCAAAGTGTTCTTCCAG
Source organism: Allorhodopirellula heiligendammensis (assembly GCF_007860105.1). Lineage (NCBI taxonomy): Bacteria > Pseudomonadati > Planctomycetota > Planctomycetia > Pirellulales > Pirellulaceae > Allorhodopirellula > Allorhodopirellula heiligendammensis. The sequence continues at coordinate 2,144,947 of NZ_SJPU01000002.1, read as the reverse complement.
GCTGGTGCCGACGCGAGTTCGGCGATGAACGATATCGTCAATCTCGAAGCCAGTGACATGTTTCACTTGCCTCCTGGTATCGAATATCCCTTCACGCTACGCAGCGAGCCCGCCAATTTGCCCGTCGTGCTGGCTGCGATTTCCGGCGACGGCCTCAGTGAATCGGAACTCTACTCAATCGGCTACTACGCTGTACGCAACAAGATGGGTGGTCTGCAGGGGGTCCAAATTCCGCACCCCTTCGGTGGCAAGTTCCGGCAGATGATGGTGTATGTCGATCCCGACAAGTTGCGGGCCTACCACGTCAGTGCTACCGACGTCGTCGAGGCGATGCAGGCCTCAAATTTAGTGCTCGCGGGTGGCACCGCGTCGATCGGAGGGACCGACTACCAAATCCATCCACGAAACACGTTGCCCGACATCGAGGATATCGAAGCGATTCCCATCGCGGTGCGGGATGAGCGTCCCATCTTTATCCGCGATGTCGGCCGCGTTGTCGACGATGCGGCACTGCAATACAACATTGTCCGGGTCAATGGAAACCGCAGCGTTTACTGCCCTTTGCTGCGTGAACCGGGCGAAAACACCATCGCGGTCGTCGATCGAATCTACGAAGGCATTGACCGAGAGATTCCGCTGATGAAGGAGCGGGGCGACATCCCGGAAGCCACCGAGGTCACGCTGGTTTCCGACCAGTCCAGTTACATTCGCAAAGCGATGTCCAATCTGTTGACGCAGGTGGGCTTGGGCGCGGTGCTCGTTGCCGTCGTGGTGTTCATCTTCCTGCGTAGCATCGTCCCGACCATCATCATCGTGTCGACCATCCTGTTGTCGATTTTAATCGGTGCACTGGGGTTTGCATTCTCAGGGCAGACTATCAACGTAATGACGTTAGGTGGCATCGCGTTGGCAATCGGGACGGTTGTCGATGCCGGTATCGTGGTGGTCGAGAATATCATTCGTCACGCGCGAATGGGAAAGTCGCCGATGGACGCCGCTCGGGACGGCACGCAGGAGGTGTCTGGCGCCATTCTCGCGGGCACCGCAACAACACTAGCGGTGTTCTTACCTGCAGTGTTCCTAACGGGGATGATCAAGTATCTGTTTCTGCCTCTGTCATTGGCGGCCACGCTCACGATCGCCGCTTCCTACTTACTCGCACTGACCGTGGTACCAGCCTATTGCGCCACGTTTGTACGTGAAAAAATCCGCAAGAAGTCCTCCGCAAGCCTCGCGTCGGACGATCGACGCGCCGAATCGCAACCCCGCGGACTCTACGGTCGGATGCTCCACGGAGCGATGGCTGCACCGGCAATCAGCGTGTTGGTCATCGTGGTGGCTGTGGGCGCGACATTCGTGCTCCTCCCGCGAATCGGGACCGAGTTGTTCCCCAGTGTCGACGCAGGGTCATTCGAACTGCGCCTGAAAACGCTGCCGGGGACCGCGCTACTCGACACTGAGAAGTTGGTAGCCCGGATTGAAGAGACTATAAAACAAGTTATCCCCGAGGAGCAAATCGATGCCATCATCTCGAATATCGGACTACCTGTGGGTAAGGGGGCAGGCTTTTCGACGGTGTTGAGTTCTAACGCGGGGCCCGACACCGCGTACGTGATCGTCAACTTAAAACAGGAAGGCCGCAGCGTTAGCACACAGAGCTACGTCGAAAACTTGCGGGAGGTGTTGTCCCAAGACTATCCGCTGGAAGAGTTTATGTTTGTCTCTGGCGGAATCGTCAACATGGCGCTCAACGAAGGGGTGCCGACACCGATCAGTGTGCAGGTTTCGGCTGGCTCGTTGCAACAATGCCGTGACGCCGCCGAACGAATCGTCGATGCGGTGCGCCCCATCGCAGGGACGAGAGATGTGCAAATTGCTCAATCTCTCGAGTATCCGCAGTTCGACGTGCAAGTTGATCGAACGCGTGCCAAATATCTGGGATTGGATCAAGAAGAAGTTGCCAAGACGGTATTAACGGCCCTTGGATCGAGCGTCGGCTATGACCCCACGATTTGGATCGATCCCAAGACGGGAGTCGACTTCTTCATGGGGGTTCAGTACGAGTCCAATGAGTTTCAGTCGCTCGATGAGGTTCGCAATATTCCACTGTCACTCACCACTGACGACGGCCCGGTAACGATTCCACTGTCGAATATTGCGACAGTCAGTCGCGTTACCATTCCTGGTGAGATTGCTCACTACAATATCTCTCGCGTTAACGATGTGCACGTCAACATCGCCGGCCGTGATCTGGGCAGTGTCGCCGCGGATATCGAAACGACGCTCGCCGAAATGGAGTTTGAAAACGGTGTTGCGGTAACGCTGCGTGGTCCCATTGAAAAGATGCGATCGGGGATGAGTATGTTGGGTGTCGGATTGGCCGTCGCCACGCTACTTGTTTACCTGGTCTTGATGGCGCAGTTCCGATCGTTCATCGACCCGCTGATCATCATGCTCGCAGTCCCCTTAGGCATTGGTGGTGTGTTGGTCGTCCTGTATCTCACGGACACCTACATCAACATCCAATCACTGATGGGCACACTGATGATGATCGGCGTCGTAGTAAATAACTCGATTCTGCTGGTGGAGTTTGCGAACCAGGGTCGTGCCGACGGATGCTCGCCGTCGCAGGCCGCGTTGTCAGCGGCTCAGATTCGTCTGCGTCCAATTCTCATGACGTCGTTGACGTTGGTGGCATCGATGCTGCCGCTATCGTTCCAGCTTGCCCCTGGCAACGAAGCCATGATCCCGCTGGCCCGTGCTCTACTGGGAGGCATGGTCGTGTCCACTGTCCTCACGCTTGTGCTCGTCCCGTGTGTCTACTCCCTGGTTCACCGAGAGCAGGCCGCATAAATCGGCGGGGCAATTCGTAGCTGATTTGTCACTGCCTGAACGCCCCCCCCCAGCGTGTCGCCGCGCCGTGAGATTCAACCGCCCCGAGTTCAGCGCGTGCAAACAGCCCCGTCAATTCGCGGGGCTCTCGAGTTGACACCGACGGGTTACTCCTGGGCGGAGGACTCATCGTGTCCGAATCTTGGGCTGAAAACTAAGCCGACTCTGCAGCAGGCTTGCGATTTCGCTTGCGTCGAAGATTCCAGGCACCGATGCCAAACAACATACCGAGAGCCAAAGTGGAGGAAGGCTCTGGTACTGCGGTACCGAAGAAAGCAAAGTTATCCCCTCGAGCCGTCCCGCCCACGGCGGTTGCGTTGAGCCCGATCGATATGATGTCCCCAGGCTTCAGGAGAAAGCCGTTCAGGTTGACTACATAATCGAGATAGTTGGTACCGACGCCGTAATCAATTTGGTTATTAACAATCAGCGGGTTAGCCAACGCTTCGTTAACATCTTCGCCCGACTGAGTATTGTAACCAGCATAGCCGGCGGACACACTGACGTTGGCGGAGGAAGTCGACCCGTCTGCACCGAAGTACGTGAGCACGAAATCTTCCATATTGACGATGGCGCCGGCTGTGGAAACATCACCCACAAACGCGTCGAAAACAAACGAGTCTAACCGGTAAGTGGTAGACGTACTGTTCTCGATTTGGACATCCGTTCCGTTGAAACTGCGGATTCGCCCATCCGCAGTAGAGTCTGCCCCGCCAATCGTGTTGGGGGGCGTCGGTGCGTTGGTGGCATAGCCGGGGGCCAAACGGAGGCCAGCGGGATTGGTTGCCTCAAAAACGTACGGGCCGTTGACCGTACCTGGGCTATTGGCAGCGATGGGGGTTTGGTTGGTCATCGCTCCGCCCGAAGCAGGCGTCCAAGCCCCCGCAGGGCCGGGATACGCCAACGATCCATCGGGACCATACCAATTATCGGTACTGCCCCCAGTGTCTGTACTGCCGGTATTGTAGGTAATGGACGAGGTCGCTGCAAAAACTCCTTCGTCGGCGCCAGCCTTCGTGTAACCCACCCCGACCTGGGTAACCAGATCGAATTGATGGAACCCTGCTAGCAGTTCCGCTGATGCGGAGCGCGGAATAAGGCTGGCGCAAGCGGCCAAACTCAGGATGGTAAGGTGACGAATTTTCATAGTAGTACTCTCTAAGGTTATGCCCAGCGTTTGACAGCCAACGCCACTCAGCGGGCGGGCGACATGCCGCTCGAAGTACCAACTTACATTCACTAACAAAAAAGGTCAGGAAAAATATCGGTTTTTTTCGTGCGTTTCGCGACCGCATTCAGTCCATTTATGCGAACTAATGTGAAGCACTAGTCGCTTGCTGGGAATGGGTAAACCCGGTGGCGGTAGTCGGACCGCCCATGACCGGATTCGTATGGCAGAATGCCATCCTTAGAGAGATTTAGCGTTTCTTCCGTTGCCGTCCAACGACGCCTAATCCAAGCATCACGGCAAACACGAACGCTGTCCTGGGCTCCGGAACTGCCCGGCCAATAATGGCAAAATTGTCGCCGCGAGCCACGCCATTGCCGACGACGTTGAAGCCGATCGAAAAGGACTCGCCGGGGTTCAGGATGAATCCCCCCAGTTCAACGACGTAATCCATGTAATCTGTGCCCACGCCGTAGTCGACGCGGTTGTTAATTAACATGGGGTTACTCAATGGCTGATTGACAGCTTCTCCGGTTTGCATATTGTCGCCAGCAAAACCCTGAGACACTTTGACGTTGAATGAGGGAAGCGAGCCATCGTTCCGGAAGATGCTCACTGGAAACTTTGTGAAAGCAGCCTTCTGGGAGTTATTCGAGACGTCCCCTAAGAAAGAATCGAACAGCAGTCTATCGATGAGATAGGGTGTGTCCGAGCTATTGGTGAGGTAGATATCCGTGCCGTTGAGATTGCGAATCCGCCCGTCCGCTGTGCTGACTGCACCCGTGGAAGTGGTATTGGCAGGTGTGGGGGCATTGGCGGCATAGGATGCGTTCTGCCTCGCATTCCCACCTGACGCTTCGTACAGATACGGTCCATTGGAAACATCGGTAACCAGATCAAAAGGTGTTTGATTCGTCTTGAATCCGAATTTAGAAGCGCTGTCGGCCCCGTAATAATTGTCGGTACTTCCCCCGGTGCTCGTACTACCGCCGTTATAGGTAATCGTCGAACTGGCCGCGAAGACACCCTCATCCGCAGGGTTTCGCGTGACACTTTTGCCGCGCGCAAAATCACCAAACTTGTGGAAACCAACCAGCAAAGTACCCGCCGATGCCGTATGACTTAGGAAGCTGAAGCAAGTAACTAAACTTAGAGTTGCGATAAGTCGCATATACATAGAAGGATCTTTGTCGGCTGGCCCTCGTAGATAGACTCGGGCTACCTCGGAGGAGAGTGGGAACGTCTTTTAGGTACAATAGATGTCGTTGACGAAGAGTCAAAAACTGGATCACTCGCACTGCAGACCCGACCGACAAACATCGACCAAACGATGTTCACTGACACGTATTTAGGTGTACGAAGCCAGAGCGGAAGTACCGTAGCGTTCCAGAAAATGGCGGTTGTGCCGCGACGATTGGTAGAACGCATGAGATGAAGGTTTCGGTGGTTTTTTCGCGAACTGCAGCGGGTGAGGTTACTTGTCCTCCCTCCTGGCAGCAGTCTGGAGCCGTATCTTCCCTTACAGTGGTGTCATTCCAGGACTGTCGCGATTGAACGACCGATTTACTCGTGCTGAAACAATGCTGATATAACCTTGGACCACTCGCTGCGAATGACTTCCACACGTTCCTAAGCTCCCTCGCTGACATGCAAAAAACGACATCGGTTTCAACCGCGACTGCCGCACTGCCACCACTGCGGGTGAAGGGACGGCTCGGCAAATACCGACTTGACCGCCGCATCGGCCAGGGTGGGTTCGCAGACGTCTATGCGGCGACCGACACGTTACTGTCAATCAAGGTCGCGCTCAAAATACCGAACGCCCAGTGGGTCTCAGACGAATTAATTGCGGCTTTTCGGCGTGAAGCGAAGATGACGATGGGATTCGAACACCCGCACATTCTGCCCATTCGCGACGCCAGTTTTATCGATGGGCGATTCATCATCGTGACCCCCCTGGCCAGCCGCACACTCGACGATCGACTCAAAAATCGAATGAGTTTTGAGACCGCGTTCGAGTTCACCTCGCAACTCCTCGATGCGGTCGCCTACGCACACCAGCACGGCGTGATTCACTGTGATATCAAACCTGAGAATGTGATGCTCTTCGAAGATGATTGGTTGCGACTGGGGGATTTTGGGATCGCAAAAGTCGCCCAAAAAACAATTAGCGGGTCAGGGACTGGGACACTTGGATACATGGCCCCCGAACAGGCGATGGGCAAGCCATCCAAGCGAAGTGATGTGTTTTCGTTGGGTTTGGTCGCTTATCGGATGCTGTCTGGAAAGTGGCCGGAATACCCATTTGAATGGCCATTTCCAGGTGCCACGGCGATGCGACGCCGTGTGCATGCCGATGTCGTCGCCATTATCCGTAAATCAGTTGCGATCCGCCCCCGTGACCGTTTCGTCGACGCAGAAAAAATGGCGGCTGCTTGGGAAAAATCTCGTTTAAAAGCCAGCCGATTTGCGAAACGTAGCCGTAAGACGGCGTAGACTTAGATGATGATGCCTGACTACTTGATCCACTCTTGGTCGACCTATGGGGTCTCGATTCGATGACCACGATCGCCGAAACACTCGCGCGGGACATCTCTCGCGATCGGGTTGCGCCCCGATTTTTCCTGGAGAGCGAGATGGGTTTTCCGGAGCTGCTCCAATCAGACGGCTGGCTAGGTAACGCGGTGGTCTATTCTCAGACCTGTCCCGGCAAAGAGGAACCGAACGACGACAGTGCCGTTGTCATATCGACTCCGGGAGGCGGGATCGTGATGGCTGTCGCCGATGGCGTTGGTGGTGCACCCGTGGGCTACAAGGCGTCGGCGATCGCAGTGCAGTGCCTCGCCGAAAGCCTCGCGATTCATCCGTCCATGTCCGACCTCCGCCCCGCAATTCTGGACGGCATCGAAAAGGCCAACGAAGAGATTCTCGACATGGGAACGGGCGCCGCGACCACGATTTGTGTCGTCGAGGTGCACAATCGCATCGCGCGTGGGTATCAAGTCGGTGACTCGATGGCCCTCTTCGTCGGCGGCCGCGGAGCAGTTAAGTGGAAATCGACTTCCCATTCGCCTGTGGGTTATGCGGTCGAATCAGGACTGCTTAACGAAGAGGAGGCGATGCATCATGACGAGCGACATATCGTTTCCAATTTGGTGGGATCGCGAACGATGCACATCGAAATTGGGCCTGCTATTCATCTGGCGCCTCGCGATACGATCGTGCTTGCTAGCGACGGGCTGTTCGACAATCTACACATCAGTGAAATCTGCCAACGAGCTCGGCTGGGTCCCCCGCTGCAACGCATGAACGCCTTGGTATCGCTCGCGCAACAGCGAATGGATGGCACCGTTGCTGACTCCCCCGGCAAACCTGACGATCTCGCCGTCGTGCTGCTGACGCCCTAAACTCGATCACATGGAGCCAACGCCCACGGTGGCTCCTACCAGGCCCCCCCCACTCACTCCTCTCTCGATTATCTCATGAAGACGACAATCACACTGAGCGTTTTGCTGCTGGTACTCCTCGGGATGCCACAGGTGCAAGCGCGGAGTCCTAACGTGCTGTTATTGTGTGTGGATGATTTACGCCCGGAATTGAATTGCTTTGGCAAGTCATACATTCATTCACCGCATATCGATCAGCTTGCAGCGACGGGGCGTGCGTTTCATCGGCACTACGTGCAAGCGCCTACCTGCGGTGCGTCGCGATACGCGATGCTGACGGGTACCTACGGTCCTGCCGGTAATGGAGCGTTGTTTGAACGTGCCAAGGAGATCGGTGAACATCCTGATGCTGTTTTGCCCAGCATGCCGGCATGGTTTCGAAAACGCGGCTATACGACGGTTTCGGTGGGGAAGGTGTCGCATCATCCCGGCGGTCGAGGCGGGCCTGACTGGGATGACGAATCCATTCCTGAAATGCCTAACTCGTGGGATCGGCACCTGATGCCCAGTGGACCTTGGCAACACCCGCGTGGTGCCATGCACGGACTGGCTCATGGGGAGATCCGCGGCAATTCGAAGAGCGGTCATGCGAAGAAAATGGATGTCTATCAGTCAGCGACCGGTGGTGACGCGATCTATCCGGATGGCCGGACCACCGACGAGGCACTGCGGCAGCTCGATCAGTTGACCGCGGATGATCAATCGCCGTTCTTTTTGGCCGTGGGAATTATCCGCCCGCACCTGCCCTTTGGTGCCCCCGCGAATTACATGACTCCCTACATCGACGCCGAACTGCCCCCGATCGCCCATCCCAACAAACCGAACGGGCAAACCACTTGGCATCGTTCTGGCGAATTCAGGCAGTACAACCTATGGGGAATGGATCCCAACGAGGATGGAGATTTTGCCACGTCGGTTCGCAAGCATTACGCCGCCTGTGTCAGCTACGCAGACGCCCAGGTCGGACGTATTTTGGAGCGTTTGGAACAGTCCGGCCAAGCCGATAACACGATCGTCGTCTTGTGGGGTGACCACGGTTGGCATCTCGGAGAACACGCGATCTGGGGCAAACATGCGTTATTCGAGGAGTCGTTGCATTCGCCCCTAATTATTCGCGCACCGGACATGATCAACCCCGGCGTAAGATCGGATGCGTTGGTGGAAAGCATTGATATCTACCCAACGTTGTGCGACCTAGCCGGACTGCCGAAACCGAGTATGGTCCAAGGTGATTCGCTAACGCCGGTTATGAACGATGCTTCCCGCTCAAGGGGCGTCGCGATCAGTTACAAAGCCGGCGCCCAGACGATTCGCACGGCATCTCATCGGTTGATCAAGCACAAGGATGGATTTGTGGAGCTTTACGATCACGGCAGCGACCAGGGCGAAACTGAGAATGTGGCGTCGATGCAACCCGACCTCGTCAAAAGCTTGGTAGACGAGATGGAGTCACGACTCAAGGGCTCCTCTCGTTAACAACCGAACGTTACGCCGGGCCTGGAGAGAATGAAGCAGCAGAGAATGAAGCAGCAGAGAACAGCACGGCAGGAAATGAAAAAGGGATCACTGCTGCGTGGGATTACGAGCCGATCAGCGAAACCAAGCCGTGGATCGATCCAATCAGTTGCTCTGCAGCAGCATGAAAGTCCTTTTCATCGGTGGCGGATTCGAGCGAACCGAACATCGATCGGAAATCTCCTACCGATTGTAGGATGCTGCCCACCATTGCTGGCGTGATCGCGATCGGTTCCATCTGGGCTGGTGGACGCCCATTGGCAGACCCCATTGAATCAGGTGAACCTGAGGATCCGTAGTCGTCGTAGGAACTCGATGTTCCCGGCGATCCATAGGAATCCGACGATTCGGGCGAGTTGTATTGGTCGTCATACTGATCGTCGAACTCGTCGTAGGAGCCTGCCTCGGAAGCCCCTCGTCGATTGGTCGGTGCGGGTGTGCTGGCAATGCTCGGCACGGTGACAAACTGTCCACCTAGCCAGTCAGACAAACTCATGCTGCCGTCGTCGTATTTCTCCAGTGCAGCAGTCTGTTCTTTGACCCAGCCGTCAAAGCCGTCCGCGACGTTCGCCGGCAGCCAAAAACCTTCGACTTTCTGAAAAGCCACGGTTGGATTTGCAGACGGGCGGTTTTGTCCTGGGTAAGACTCGCCATATTGCGAAGAGGATGAGTTCCCCGTTGCCGTCTGACCACCGGGCTGTTCCAGCAGCGCGGTGTCGTCTTTCGTCTCGACAACGACCCACTGTGGTCCGGGCGAGCTGTAGCCTTCGAGCAGCAGGGCCGCGTAGGGGGCAATGATTTCGTCGCGTTGATGCAGCCAAACCCCGAACCCCATGTCACGAATCTCTTTCACGCTGGCTTGATCGGTAGGCAATCCAGCACGGATCAATCCAGCTGCTGGCAACACAAACTTTTGAAACAGTTCTCCAGTCGCGTTGAGATCCCCTTTGCCGCCGACGGCGTCATAGAGGTGTGGATCTGAACGGATCCAGTTTTGACGGGTGACGATCAGGTCGGCCAGCCCATGGAGCTGTTCAAGCGGCTCGGTCATGGAACTGGGGTCGAGCTTTGCGAGTGCCAAACGCGTTAAAACGTCGAGCTGCTGTCGATACGTTGGCGGCAATGCGTCATAGATAACGACCAAGTGTCCGTTTTGAAATTGTTCGCGAATCGAATCCAGTGCTTGGTCGGGCGACATATCGGCCACCGGCGGTTGGTAGGTAGGCGCCTCCGGTGGCAGCGGCAGCGGATCAGGGGCTGCAGCGGCGGCCTTCGCAGCGGCATCCTTGATCTGTGCCGTCAACGCTGCTCGCTCCTGTTTGAGCCGCTGCGCAATTTTGCCCGCTTGAATGCGACTCGTTGCGATCAGTTTATCCATCGGCACGTTGATGCTGCGCCCGTCATCAAGTTGCAGGACCACTTGATCGTTCCACATGCCGATCATTCTGGCTTGGATGGACCGATCACCGTCGAGATTGGTCCATGTTTCCGAATGGCCGATGCTCGTGTGCCAGGGTGCCAATGCAAGTCCAGTGATGACAACGACGCAGGCTCGGAGTAACCGGCTGCGAATTCGGCGCTGGATCGCGGGGACAAACAGGCGCGTGGAAGATCGCCGCCCGGCCGCTGGAGCGGTCCTTCGGCTGAAACTTCCATTTCCGATCGGCGAACCGAGTGAGGGACCAGGATGGCGGTCTTGATGCTCGCAGGCGAGCTCGTTTGCAGGGATAGACATGGCAAGATCGTGACGAAAAAAATGATTGCAGAGGTGAAATCGACGGAGATTGAACGTTTCACTAAGGAAGGGAAAATCCTCGTTGATGTCACACCATGGTGGTGACACAGTTCATTATAGTAACTCTTTCGAGACCCTGTCCGCGGCAAGAATCGCAAAAGGAATGAGCTTCGTGAGCGCCTCCACTCCCTCCCAGAATGCTTCTGGCCCGAGTAAGTCGGTTTTACCGCCAGGCAAACGCCCCCTTGCTGCACCCCCGGACCCGGAGGAGCAGCAACAACTTCGAGATCAATTCTATAACGCCACCATTATCGACCGGATTGATCTGACGGAAGATTTGTCAAAATTTCGCATTCGCCCTGACGAGCCGCTGCCGCCATTCGAACCCGGACAATACCTGGCCATCGGTTTAGGGAACTGGGAACCGCGACTGAGCGGTACCCAAACCCAAGAACTGCCTGTCAATAAGACTCGGAAGATCGTTCGCCGCGCGTACTCGATTTCTTGTCCGATGCTACATGCCGACGGCACACTCGCGACGCAAGAATGCGTTGACTACCTCGAGTTCTATATCACGTTGGTCCGCCACGGTGAGAACGCTGCCAGCAAGCCACCTGCATTAACGCCGCGATTGTTTTGCAAATCAGTCGGCGACCGCCTCGTCATGGAACGAAAGGTCACTGGGAAATATGTGCTCGGCAGTTACGAACCCGATGATACGATGTTGTTTCTCGGTACGGGCACCGGAGAAGCGCCCCATAACGCCATGGTGGCAAAGCTGCTCGCGACCGGACACCGTGGCCGCATCGTCATTGCTACCAGCGTGCGGTATCGACGCGACTGCGCGTACTTGAAGGAGCATGAAACCTTGATGCAAAGGTATGGCAATTATGTGTACCTGCCGCTGACGACTCGCGAAGAAGAAAACATTCGTACCGACCATCCTCATTTTGTCGGAAAGCAGTATTTGCAAACGCTATTCACCAGCGGCAAGTTAGCTGAACTTGCCGGTGATCCGCTCGCTCCAAGTAACACGCACGTCTTCCTGTGCGGTAACCCTGCCATGATTGGTTATGTGCCCCCGGGTGCCGACGCGCCCGAGAATCCTGGTATGCTACCGTTACTGCGAGCAGCTGGTTTTCACTACGATGTCCAAGAGCATCGAGCGGGAACAATACGCTTTGAAAAATACTGGTGAGCATCCTCCTGATTTAGGCGAAACAACATGGACCTGAGTAACACAATTGCTTTGATTCTCGGCGGTGGGCGCGGCACGCGACTGTTCCCGTTGACCAAGATCCGGGCTAAGCCAGCGGTACCGCTGGCAGCCAAGTATCGCTTGATCGACATCCCCATCAGCAATTGCATCAACAGCGGTTTGAATCGGTCCTACGTCCTGACACAGTTCTTGTCCGAAAGCCTGCACCGTCACCTGCGGCAAACCTACACTTTCGATCATTTCAGCGGTGGGTTTGTGGAGCTGCTGGCCGCTCAACAGACGGTGGACTCCGAAACCGATTGGTACCAAGGCACAGCTGATGCCGTTCGCAAAAATTTAGTGCACCTCCGCGAGAGTTGGATCAAACACGTCTTGATTCTCTCGGGCGACCAGCTCTACCGGATGGATTTCCGCGAGATGATGAAAACGCACATTGAATCGGGAGCCGCTGCGACAATCGCGGGGATTCCCGTGACACGCAAAGATGCTTCCTCGCTCGGCATCATGCAGGTCGACGAATCCGGTCAAGTTCGCGGGTTTGTCGAGAAGCCACAGACGGAAGAACAGATCGCAACGGTGCGAATGGAGCCCAGCTGGATCGACGAACGCGGCATCCCTAGCCAGGGCCGCGATCTCCTGGCCAGCATGGGGCTGTACATCTTTGATAAAGACCTGATGGTCGAACTGCTCGAAAACAGCCTGCACAGCGACTTTGGCAAGGAGGTCTTCCCCGAAGCGATTAAGACCCACAAGGTTCAGTTACACCTGTTCGACGGCTACTGGGAGGATATCGGAACGATTCGATCGTTCTACGAAGCAAACCTGTCACTGGCGAGCAAGAACCCACCGTTTGACATTCGTAATCGACATGCTCCGATTTACAGTCGCCCACGATTCCTGCCGCCGACGATCATGGGCAAATCCACCATCAGCGGCAGCTTGATCGCCGATGGCTGTTTGATCGGTGATAATGTCACCATCGAAAATAGCGTGATCGGGCTGCGGACTGTGATTGGGGACAACGTCACGATTAAAGACAGCGTGGTGATGGGGGCCGACTTCATCGAAATGAAGGGGCAGGCCCGAGATGGTAAATTGCCACTCGGCATTGGCGAGGGAAGTTACATCTCAGGAGCCATTTTGGACAAAAACTGCCGCATTGGAGCAGACGTCCGGATCACCAATGCCGCCGGTGTTGATCACCATGGCGAAGAGGAATCCCTGCAGATCCGCGACGGAATCAGTATCGTGATCAAAGAGGGACAAATTGAGAGCGGACACCGAAGCTAAACACACCGCTAGCATGAGCAAAACCGTCAAGGGACTTTTCGTACAGCTCTCGGCGGTTTAGACTCTGCCGAACCTCGCTTGTTTTTTGTGGGTCAATGGAAAATGATTCCTGTCCCTCAAACAACAACACCGGATGGGTGGCCGAGTGGACGAAGGCTCTAGTCTTGAAAACTAGCGTAGGGGTAACTCTACCGTGGGTTCGAATCCCACCCCATCCGCTTTCTGCTCAGCCTGAGCGACTGGAAAAGCTGGATTTTGCTTGGTTTTGAGCGTATTTCCCTGTCCCGGTGATTCCAGGGGGTTGCAAGTTGTTCTGATAGTGTTCTGATAAGGGCCTGATTAGTCCTTTCGCCCCCCATTAGAACGGGTAATTCGATGCGGCTTCCCGTCATTAGAAATACTCCGCTTAAGCTCACCAAGCGTGGCTACAGCAGGCAACTCGGCGCAAAGAGAAAAGGTGGTCCGCAGCAGAAGTTTCTGCTCGGCTTCGATGCACCTATCGCTGCGCAAAGACGCAAATGGATCGAAGAGATCTACCTCGAAAACTGCCGAATGGCTAGCCATTTCATTTGGACTGAACTTTTCCTCAGTCTGGCCAGGCAAGTCGAGAAGACAGGCTGGGCAGTGCTTGATTTAAGGCCGAACCCAGAGTTCGCCGACACTTCTTTCACGATGCCCACTCCCGACGTTTCATGGGTAAATCGCCTTCGTGAAGTCGGCGTTAGGATAACGGTCAAGGGCGAGGCGCAGGCTGTGGTGCAGATTGCAGCGTCCGTTACCAGTTACAACCGCCCCGCCAAGACGAGATTGCTGTCAGCGCTCGCCGCATACAGAGATGAACGGGTGAAAAACTACGCCGGAAGCTTCCAAGGAAGCAAGCGTCTGGAAGGCCAGGTCAACAAATTCATTGAATTGCTCCCTGATTGCTGGCTGCATCAGTTCGGTTTCGCAGAAATCAAACAACACGTTGATTTCTGGCGAAATCGACCGACAACCAAGCGGGAAAACCGTTGCGCAAAAACGTACGCCGAGAATCAGATCGATGAGTTCTACAGCTTTCTAAACGACTGCGGACATCGTTATCCCGAAGAGTTTTCGATCCCAAACCTCAAAGTGATCAATCGGAAAGTCATTAACCTTTCATCCGATGCGGAAGGAAACGCAATCGAAGAAAAGTCCTGGGAGCCGGATGAGCTTTGTGAAATCTTCACGACAGCTCAGCCAATGACCAAGCTGATCCTCGGTCTGGGACTAAATGCGTGCAGCGGAGCGGCAGAACTTGGGAGAATTAGGGTTGACGACTTTCACTTTGGGAAGATTCATCCGAAGGGGAGGATCATTGGCTTCACGGACAAGCAAGATTGGTTGATCACAGTGAGGCGTAAGTCTTTCACTCATAGCGAGGCATTGCTCTGGCCATGGGTATCTGATCTGGTGAAACGACAGATTGAAATTTGCCGACAGAATGCATGGCCATACTTGTTCACGGAAGATGGCGAGCCGATGTATCGAGACAACGAGATTTACGACGAACTCGGCCTGGTTCTACCGAATACAACCAAACCAGAGGCCAGGTTTGTGGGGCGGTACAACAACGCAGTCGACCGAGCATTGGCAGACAAGCGGATACGTCGAAAGCTGTCGATTGGAAAGCTACGAAAGACATTCTCCAACTACTTGGCCCTGAACAATCATGGAGACCTTGCTTCGTTAGCACTGGCTCACAAAACCGACGAAGACAACTTACTTAAGTGCTACGCAAACAAGCCATACGCTCGTCTTTTCCGAGCCACCATCTCCGCTCAAGAAAAATGGTGGCTTCCACAGGAATCGCTGCCGGAGGATGAGGCCGAGTTGCCGAGCGGTCCAACCTAGGGCGGCCCCTGCTTAACGGATCTGTCGCCCGCTCGCAGCTCTCCAGTTTGCTGGGCGTCGTCGTTATCGAGCAACATGAGGACAGCCACGACTGCCAGAGCCGATCCGATCCGATCTGAGCGTCAAATGCTAGACG
This sequence comes from Allorhodopirellula heiligendammensis, assembly GCF_007860105.1. Lineage (NCBI taxonomy): Bacteria > Pseudomonadati > Planctomycetota > Planctomycetia > Pirellulales > Pirellulaceae > Allorhodopirellula > Allorhodopirellula heiligendammensis. The sequence continues at coordinate 2,129,671 of NZ_SJPU01000002.1, read as the reverse complement.
TTAGGTCATCGACAATCTTCCAGACGATTTTGCATTGAAAAGAACAGTCCGAACGCAGGCTCCTGTATGGGACAGACGGTGTCAACGACCGTCAATCGAAACAGCAATTATTCATCAGAGCGATACGTGACCACCACCGGGAATCTATTCTGGTCTTCGGCCCGAATCTTAGCCCAGTGTTCCTCGCTGATCTCTGGCGGCTTCACATCGCCGTATCGTTCAAAATACGCCGTGCTGTCGCTGTCGGCGCCGTAGCCGCAATTCCAACACACATCGACCCTATGCTGAACTCTTGCATTGCACTGCGGACACCGAAATTGCCAACTTGCTGGAGGGACGAAGTTCGTTTGTGGTTCATCCATCCGTGTTTGCCGAACAGTCTGTGAATCTGGGTTGAAAACCTGAGGCAACGAATCGAAAAACGGATCACCGCCGCTGTTCCGGTAAGCTCGGTATTGCCAATTCTCGCCGAACAACAGAGCCATTCCAACATTTGTAACCAGCCAAGAAAGACCTCCGAAGACGGCGACGGTCAAGACGGCGCTGATCGCCATTTCCCACGGCTTCCAAAAGTGGGTTCCTGTTGCTGCGTTCCACAAACAAGAAAGCGGTAGGAACACGCAGAAAACGACGAAGCAACTTCTCAGGAACACCCTCAACTTACTCGTCCGCATCTGATTCCTCCGATTCGATTGCGAGATTTTCAGCATCCGGTGATGGTGCGGACTCACGTATCTCTCGAATTTTGCCCCAGTGAATCGTTGGAAGAACCAAGCACTCGCAAGGTCCGTTTCCATATTCTTCCGTTCGAACGTTCAGAACAGATGCTTGGTATAGGTATCGTGCGATCTTGCTCTTGGTTCCAGTCGGAACAAGAAGTGCGAGTCGTGTTCTGCCGAAGCTTCGGCGCATACTTGGACGAAGACGGAGATACCTTTGTCGATCCCGGCCAAAGTTCTCAATCCGTGGCCGCTGACTTCCGTGTCGGGAAAGGCGACCTTTTGCCCTACGTCAAGCGTCCCTTTTCTCCCTTGTGCGTTCGACGGATCATTTGTTGTGGCCGAAGTGCTAACTCTGACAACGCCGCTGCCCTGCGGCACTTTCTTCTGTCCAGACCGGACTGTGGCCATATCGAGGTTGCCGTCGAGCCAAGCCTTTTTCGGTAGATCGCAGCGATGGTGCGGTAGCGTGGAGTCGTCATCCGCCTTTAGGAACTTCTGCGTCGAGTCAGATCAGGAATTTCAAATCGACGATTTCTGGCTGTGGCGTATGTTCAACAACGACAGTTTTACCCATGGAATGTCGCTTCGATAGCACATAGTCCCGGAGCGACAGCAAGCGGATGGTTTGGTCATCGAGCTTTTTCAGTGGGACATCCGGCTTGTAAATGGCGTGCAAAAGAACACAGGTGTGTTCCTGTAATCAATTAATCAATCAATGAGGTTTTCAATGTTGTGAATCAGCCGTTTTAGGATTATCGAGTACGCTCTGCCCCGTACCCTCATTATCTTCTACGGAATCATTGGTATCTAGCCGATCAAGCACCCTTGAAACCGCACTATTAAACTCACTGATGCTCTCATTTGCCAAACGCAGGCTTTCCTTCTTGTCGCTCAACTCTTTCGAATCAACTATCTCGATCCCAATTGGCAAAAGTTTTGTTTGGTCGAAAATCTGAACCAGTTCGGCAGGCCGGACCCATCCTGAAAAAGCTGGGTGATACTCACGGTACTCAAACGGAATCGGAAGGCTTGGATCGGAACTATTTGAATTCGCAAGGAGGGCTAGGCATACGCCATAGGCGTCGTGAATAATCGAACTGCATTTTGACTGCGACAGGTCATATGTTGAAACTACCTTGGACATTTCTTCGAGCCGCAGTTCTGCGGTACGGTGGTCGCCCTTGCTACTTGCAAACTGCGCCTCCCAGATCAAAATGTCGTGCAAACCACCAACTTGAAAGTCAAGCCTCGAAGAACGCCAGTGTTCCTTGGCTTGTTCAATGTAGTCTGCTCCTTTCTGGAACGCCTGCATGATCATAAACGTCTTTCCTATCTCCTCTTTTGTCCGAGCTAACTCTACAGCAGACGTAATTCGGGGAAGCAGTTCCATCGATTTTTCTAGGTACGAGTCTGCGGCAGATAGTTCGCCGAAGTCTATTGCACCTCTTGCAAGTGTTACGTAGACGATGGGAAGTGCTTCAATATCGTCGAAGGCGGATTTGGCTGTTAGGTAGTCATCAAGCCTGCTTCGGCTGTTGCAAGAAAGGCATCCGAACGCTGAGACCTCGGCCCTCACTGGGACTAGGCGTACCTGCTCGACTGTCACTGTATACGACTGTTGGACTGGCTTAGATGCACCGAACCGCAATGCCATCACGCAGAACACCTACGTTCTTGATGTGTTCAATTCGGTCTTTGATGACGTTCGTAACTTCGACAGTGCTGTCGGATTTCGGAATTCAGTCGTCGATGGAAGACGTGCTGAACGAACACCTGGGCGACCGAACAAACATCCATGTTGCAGTGGGCGTCGATGTCGGCAAGGCGATTGTTACTCGTTTGGGAGTGCATGGACAACGCATAACGATGTGCTTCGGTCGTGAATCAACGGAGGCAGAGCGTTTGCAAAGAATATCGGTGGCGAAACAGATTCGCATTTCCGCAGAAGTCTACGACGAACTTGACGACGACGATCTTCGTGACGAGTTCACCAAGAGCGGAAAAGCGTACGTTGCAACTGGTTTGACGTTCGGAAAATTGGACGATAAGCAAGAGGAATCGGCTGCCAAAGCAGACCTCTTGAGAGCGGAGGCCCGTGATGGACGAGTTCTGGTAACGACGAAAGCCAGCGAGGCGACTGAACGAGGTGTTGCGACAAAACCTTGGAGCAAGGCTGGCGTTTCAAAGAACCCAGCCAATACCGACAAAGAACTCAAATCGGAGTGATCATGAATATGTTTGTGGAGTATTCAGGATATCTTTTGCTCGTTGGACTATTGGTCCTGCCGATTGGGTTGACTGTGTTCGTTTCGGAGCAGCATCGGTCGCTAGTGCGCCGGATCGGATTTTGTTTCTTGATCAGTGGCGGCGTTGGGTTAGTAGCACTGATCTATTCGTCGCCAGGACGTGAAACGGTCGAAGAAGAAGAGCGTGACCGAGATCGTCCAAAACCCAGACCCGATCTTACTTTGTCAGATATGTTGAATGGCGATTGGGATTCAGACGAAGCGAGCGATTGGCCCGTCGCTCGGCTCATGGCCGAAGTCTGCGACCTCTCCTATCGCAGCCCCGTAAATGCCCGTGAAGAATTCAAACGCATGGGCTTTTCGTCGGAAACAATTGTCGATTCGTCGATGATTGGATACGTCTTGAGTCTCGACGACACGGCGATTGTGGTGTTGCGGGGAACCGATGACTCACCGGATTGGATCAGCAACCTTTCGTTTCTGTCGAACCGAGTCGATGACGGAGCCATCCACAAGGGCTTTGACAATGCGTACGACGCACTTCGACCGCAAGTGAATCAACTGCTCAATCGCTCTAGCCCTCGGCGTGTTTGGATTACCGGTCACAGCCTCGGGGGAGCCTTGGCTGAAGACGACCACGCATTTCCTTTCGCTTGCGCTTCAGCATCCGTCTCGGTGGAATCGTCCACTCAGTGTCCATCGTTACTCCAATCCGAGCACGATAACTTCTGCTCCTCTTCGTCACGAAAAGGCCGCATTAAGAACGCCAAGAGTTCACCAGTGGACAGCCGAGATATCTCAGATGGGCCAAGCAACCGCCCTTTTGTATTTGGAAAGTCCCCGCAAATCCTCGTAAAGATATCGCTCAGTTTTTCGACGACATCAGATTCACTAGAGTCAGAAGTCAGTCGAAGGTTAAACGCATCTTTTCTGCCGCTCAGGTAGCGGTTTCGGTATTTCGCCTCAAGCTTCCCGTCTGGCCTGCGATAGCCCAGTCCAAGTACATCAAGTTGCCCGCCATCCGAAATTGAAAAGGCTGCCAGCATTATATGCTCGTCGCTAATCTCGAAAATCGCATTTACACTCATTGCTCCAGCCTCCCTGTTTGAACTTCTCCTTTGTGGTTAACACGAGCCATAGGCCCATGAATGTTTCGCAAGTACCACGTCGTACCCCTCAGTTCCGACAACTCCTTATTGGGCTGGTCGGGTATTACTCGTGTCCCTTGCAATATCTGTTTAAACGCAGTCACCGCAGCGTCGTAGGTCAATGGTCGTTCGATCATTTGTATTTCCTCCATGATCAGAAAGTGTTTCCGTGATTGTCGATATCTTCTTCAGTTGATCGTCGGCAATGCCCAATGCGGTGCAACACGCATCGCAACTACCACATCGATTGATTTCACCAATACGAGAGACTTGGGCCTGCACCGTAAGATCGGCTGCGTTGTTTTGGGGCGACTGGTTCATTTGGATACCTCACCTGCTCAATGTCGGCGCATCATCGGCGCATCAAAACGCAATAATCGCCAACGGGATTTGAATGGCTCTATGAGCCTGGAAAAAACCAGACCATCAGCGGTCGATTGCAAGGCAACCGTTCGCAACGTCTGGTCCGACATGTTGCAGAAGAGGAGCAGGTGGGGGACACAAATGAATGCGTCCAAGTAAGCTCATTGAAACTCTTCGTGCGACAGATTTCATGTCGTGGTTTGAAAGATAGCCGAGTCAAAAAATAAAGTCAAGCATTTTTGCAAGTCATGAATTTGATTCATGTTTTGTGACGCAAAATCATCGACTCAATACTACATAAGAATGGAGGCGATACATGACTCGCAACAAACAACACGACATCTGCAAAAAACTTTGCGACACAATCGGAATTGATGCAATCCTTGCCGCATTACCACAACACAGCATCAAGGAAACTTTGGGATTGGTCTCAATCAAAGAGATCGCTGATCAACTCAGCGTGCCCTACGAAACCCTGCGGTCACGCATGGATGCAGGACAGATTCCGTTCCCTGAAATGCGGCTTAATCATAGATTTCTCTTCATGAATAGGTGCAAAACTGTCTTGCCCACGTTGGACAAGTTCATGGAAGGACTCTCTGCGAAATTCATTTGCGACCGGAGCGTTGAGTCAGCGCAGACCGGTAGCCAGGACATCCAAAACGGATTTTTACTAAAGGGGGTGCTTCCGCAGCGTTGCGGAATTGATCCTCAAACTGACGGCAGTAAAGCCAGTCGAGGCTGTTGAGAGGCTAATAATGGTTCGTCGTTAACCTGCTCGCAAACATCATATGACACATTTGCTGGAGCGTAAAACAAGAAAATAGTGAAACTTGTTTAATTGCAACAACAGCGGGGCCTCGGTGTTATGCCGAGGCCCCGCTGCTCGCTGTTGTCTTCCGGTTTGGCTACGCCGTTACTTCATACCCCATTTCGTCGAGGTACTCGTTCAGTTTTTCCTTCATTGGGTTCTCTTTGCCTACAGTGATGTCAAACCAAACATCCCAGACGATGAGGTCTAAAAGTTCTTCGTCATCAGAATCCACCCATAGCGCCCATGTGTAACCATCTGGCCCTAGACCGAACTCGAAGACTCGAATGGCAAGGCTATCGAGTCTCGACACAACTTGAGCAACCTCCTTTCGGGCTCGAACATCCGAGGTAAATGAGTCGTTGCCAAATATCAGGCACTCTCCTTCGCCCTCTGGAAACTCGTCTTCGTCGATCAACCATGCTCCTCGATGGACGCTCATGTGCTCTCGATAAATTTGCGTTGCCATCAGATTGCAGACTCCGATGAGGTTTCGCTGTTGGATTCGGTCCAACAAAGTCTTTTCGGCCTTGGTTAGTCGGTATTGTTTCGTTTTCATGTGTGGTTTATTCCTGCTGGTTCGTGATTGTGTGTGAGGCTGTTTTGCGGCCATGATCAAGCGACTTCGAAAACTGGAAAGCTAGCGAGCATGGTCTTTGGGCCAAGGTCTTCGATGAACCCATCGACGTTCATGATGTCCTCCTCGATGTTGGCCTCTCGGTAAGAGAAAGACTCGCCATCGTGCTCTGACCAGTAGTTGAGGTACTCGCACAGTGGCGACGGAATCTTTTTGGTTTGCTCGATTGCCGGATCATCTCTGTCAACAAATTTCCAGCACTGGTCGTGAACTCTTTCGAGCCAATCTCGAAGCTGACCCAACGTCCCGTTGGGGCGTTTCTCAAGCCAGCAACGAAAATTGTGGCGGAAGTAAGATTGCTCGATTTGATCTGCATTTTCCTTTGCCATGTGGCGTTCTCCCTAGAACAGGTGTGGGAGCGAGGCTCCACGTTGGGCCTCGACTAAGCCGCTGCCCGGGTCACGCACCGGGTTTCATCAGCGGCTATACTCTTCCTGGAAACGTGCGTGCGTGGGAAAACTTTGGTAAAACTTGTCGCAAATCGTTTGCCAACAAGGAGTTGAGAATGAGGCCAGCGGAAATTTTTCAGGTCAACTTGCAGAAATTCGCTCTTGCCAAACAGATTGAGAGCGCTGAATCACTTGCGAATTCGCTTGGGTTTTGCGGTGACGATAAGAAGTGGGTCCAGCGTATTTGGCGAGCAGGATTAGCTCGTGTGGACACAAGAACTCGTCCGAAACTTGAACGCCTCACAGAGTTCTTTCGACGAGATGACGTTTCTGAATTCTGGCAACCCAACGTGGAAATTCGACCGTCAGATTTGTTGGACAATCGAGATTCATGGTCATTCGCCGTAAAGCTTATTCTCAATCAGTTTCGATTTTTGCAACAGGCGAAGATTCATAGCTCGACAGCAACGAGGAAGGCACTCGCACAGTACGGTTTCCAAGAAGAGTTGCTTATTGGCGATCTCGCTGCGAGACAGTTCGGCGCAGAGCGTCCGGCACTTGATGAATTAAGTTTGGGCGAACTGGATTCAGCTTTTGATGGCTTTTGTGAGGAGTGGAAGTTCAATAACTACGTCATTTCCGGCGACGAGCGTGAGAACCCTTTCGGTTTGTATTTATTTGTTGTGAGCCGTGTAAGTGAGCATCCAAAGTGGCAAGATTTTGTCGAATCGCTTAAGGAGGAATACAGAGAACGTGGAATGGCAGACACAGGATCTCTCGACGCACACGTCAAGGATCGCTTAATGATGTTGGTTGACGAACTGAAACTGCTCCCGCAGTCACCCGAGCAAATACTCGATTTGTTCATCAGGTTTTACATCGACGATGAAAGCACTGAACAAACCTTTCTGACGAAAAATTTCGAGCAGGTTGTCGAGGAAATTGCACTTCATCCACAATGGCCTGAATACGTTCGTAGGCAGTTCGGTGTCGGTTGCTACCGGGAAGCCACTGAAGCTGTACTTGAGTTGTGGGACCGGGCAGTAAGGCAGTTGGGAACAACCATTATTCGACCTGAGCACTTTATTTCATATTTTTGCAGACGACTCGATGCACTCAAAGACGACGACTTATTCGAGAAACGAACTGGCGACAACGACTGACTGGCCGAAAAAATTGGAGACGTGTGATCATAGGTCCGGGCGTTTCTCGTGCTCGACTCAATCAATCTAGATTGCAATAACAAGGTTCACGGCGTGGGACTTGACCAGTTCCGTGGCATAATTCCCCTCAGACGATTAAGCGGACGGTAGACGCCTTCTATCACGGAGTCGCTGTTCGTTCGTGGAGCCATCCATCCACGACCGACCGAGAAGGAATGATCGAAGTTTGCAAACTCGGAAAGCTGGAAACTTGAAATTTGGATCGTCCGTCAACGCAATTCTCAGGGGGCTAAACCACGACCTGCTCTCGGACGCTGAAGTCGCACAATTGCAACACGGTTTGTCTGTAACTGGTCAGACTTCAGAGCTAGGTCCGCCCAATGCATCCGCAGCAGCAAGGGAAGTTTGCTCGAAACCGACGACGAGGGATTTGAACAACTCAATGGGCCCAGTGCGGTCAGGAGTTAAAACGAATTGGTGCCTGAGGTGTCTGAAAACAAGAATAAACCGGAATCACGAACTTTTTTTTCGGAGTGCCAGACACCGCAGTTGGTGTTCTGATAGGAGTCTGATAGTGTTCTGATAAGAAATTGGGACGGGAAGAGAAAGTGGCGTTTTATCGCTAAAAACAGTGTTTTCATGATTCAAATCTCGAATCCCACCCCATCCGCTTGACCTGAGTTGCCGCGTCTCCTGAGACGCGCAGGTCAAACTGCAATTTCTCTCCGAGACACACACAGGGCATGTCTTGGAAAGATCTAACTATCTCGTCATTACGGGTAGCGAATATCACCGCGGCGCAACCGCGTGTCCCATTTTTTGATATCGCTTTTGCGAGAGTTGGCATTTTCTTGATCGGCTCGGTACCCAAGAGTATCGCCTGCGATTCCTCGTAAGTTCTCGATCGTCAGCACCCGTACTGCCATCGAGGGTGAATCCAAGAGCTCGACGAGTTCAGCATCGGCTCCGGCGGCGAGTTCCTCAGGAGTGAACCCTACGAGTAGCTTGAAAAGTCGCTTGCTGTCGGCCAGCTCGGCACGCTCGATGGCCGCCCGCACGGCTTCAGCCGCATCCGCATCGGACGCGATTTGTTGCCGCAGCATCTCGACGTGTTCTTGCCAATAGAGTCGCTGACGCGGGCGGTTGAGAATCCCATCGCCCCCGAAATACACATCCGCTCGGCCGAGCAGAAGCAATGTTTCGGCAGCCAGGGCGGCGACTTCCACACGGCGAAACGTCATTGCTTCGCGGAGTGATTTCTCAATCGGCTCGTCTCGAGTCGTGAACTCGATCAGGCCGTCTCGAGCTGAGTCGGCGAGCACATCCTTTTTCGCATCAGCATCAATCCAGGCAGGCAGTCGATCGACTGGTCCAATTGTCGCAGGCTGCGTCCCTTTGCCTTGGTACTGCTGGTTCGTCTCAAGGGTCAGCGTCTCACCAGCCGAGGGATCCGGAGCCCCAGCGACTGGAACGGCCTGGATCATGACCGTTCCTTGGACAGAAATCACGCGGTAGTTTGGGATTCGGTTCGTCGGCACCAGTGGATTCGCACCAAGCGGACGGAAATGGTTCAATTCGATCGCCAGCACAGTCTGCGACTCAGGCATGGCGATTTTGATCTGACGCTGGCCGAGCATCACCATGGTGTTCACGTTTGGTTTTGTCGACGCCAGCAAGATTCGGCCATCTAGAATCTGTGTTACCACACCGATGGTTTCGTTCTGTCCGATTCGCATCCGCGTGGGCCCGGCGAGTGTCCATTCGATGCCACCAGAATTCAGGAGTGTAGGGCGAAAGAGTGCTGGAGCCACAATGGTCTGCCCGGCCAGGACGCTGGAGTCACTGGGAGCAGGGGCTGGCGAGTTGGGAGTTGGTTCAGCGGTTTCGGGGTTGGCTGGCTCGGCGTCGGCTGCCTCGGGTTCGGCGGGCGCCATCGCTGGATCAGCCTCTGCCTCGCGTGCCATCAACCGCTTCCAAACATCGCCCTGGCGAACAATGACGAGACTGCCGGTTTGATTCATCTCGGCGACAACAGGTGCGGAGGTGGGAGTCGCATCCTCCACTGTCGTTGTTTTCGGAGCACCGGATTCTACTTCGGCAGCGGGTTTTACTTCGGCAGCGGGTTCTATTTCGGCAGCAGGTTCTATTTCGGCATCCATGTCGCTCCCGGGAATTGTCGGAGCGGGAGTTGGGCTCATCTCAGCCCCCAGGTCCTCAGCGGTCATCTCAGGGGCCAAGTCAGTGGTGGTTGCACCGGTTGGATCAAGATTCTCGGCGTCCGCAACATCCATGTCCTCGGGTTCTCTCGCTGTTGAGGCGGGGACGGCCGACTCAGCAGGAGTTTCGACTGGCGTCGGCATGAGATCGGGTGTCGTGGCGGCATCCACCGGCGCAGCGTCCGTAGGATCGGGCACACTGTCGGTTGACTCCTGAGCGGCAGTCGCCTTCGGATCGGTCTGTGCAGGTGGCTCCTGCTCTGGAACGGATTCGTTCGTCGCGGGGCCGTTGGCGGGCGTCTGCGAAGGTAAATCGGTAGGCTCTGACCTACTGGGTTTCGTCGTCGACTTCGTATCCTTGTCGCCCTCGTGCTGGGCAACGGCACTGTCACCACTGATGTCTTTCTCGCTCAGTGGCGAGAACACTTGGCCAAGCGCATACATCAGGACGCCCGCCAGGGCCAACGCAACCAGCCAGGAAGTGATTCGCGAGGGGCGGATGCCGCGACCGTATCCATCGGTTCGGTCCATCATTGCCCGGGTCGTGCCCGCAACAATCTCTGCTTCGCTGCGACCAGAATCATCATCTGGATCGACTGTTTTGCGGAGCCGCGCCGAGGCGTTCGCGACACCGGAATCCTTTGGTCCAACAGGACGAATCGCCGTGGCAGCATCGCGATCAAAGTCCATTGCATCCCGATCCAGATCTGCTGCCGATGCGTTGGCGAGAGCATAGTTGCTCCCTTGAGAAGGGCTCGTTTTTTTCGGCGTATCATTCGGAATCTCAACCCCGGAGTACGTCACCGGTTCAGGGGGAGGAGCAGGTTTTGCGGAGCGGGTATCTGCTGCGGGTTGAGACTGCTTCTCCATTGCCCGCAACTCGTCGCTGCTGGGCAGCTTGTAGATGCGCTGCCGCAGTCGGTCGCTGACCTGAGCGGGCTGTCCCAGCACCACCGTCAAGATCTGGTGACAGGCGGCCGCTTCAGAAAGCGACGTATCCGATTCCAAACACAGTCGCTCGATCTCGGCGATCTGTTCCGGTGACAACGTGCTGTCGAGATACTCACTCATCGCATTGGCGTTCTCGAGGGGCCCGATCGCGTCGGGCGAGATCGCGCCGATTTCACGTTTGTCGACGGAATTTCGAATTCGTGCAATCAGCGCTGTGGCAATCCCGCTCTCGTCGATTTTGGCTTTGAGGGCATTCGCGTCCTCATCTTCGAGCATGTCGTCGAGGTAGGCCAGCAGGGTCCGGAGAGTCAGTCGCATGTGTTTCTCGATCGAAAAAGCTGTCGGTGATATCGTCTAGAACAATAGTGACGCCGCGTGCTCAGATCCGTGCACTCATTTACAAAATCTTCGATTTTTCTCCCTGACGCTCAACTCAACGGGCTCGGGAATGAAGGGTGACACACACACTGCGGTGATCCGACCCGCAATCGCTACCGATCTGAAAACCAGTGCAAACCAAATCGTCGCTAATCAGGACATGGTCAATTCGCAGCCCGAGCGGAAACGCTGGGCGGGCATACCATGTCGGACGGAAATCCCAACGCGGAGCTGCCCGTCGCAGCCCTGCCGAGCGAAGCAGATCGGTGAAGTTCGCATTCCAGGGCGTGAGGTTGAGGTCGCCGACGACCACCGTTCGCCGAGGGCGGCCTAACTCGGGGCGAACGTAAGCGGCAAGTTTTTTAAGCTGGCGATTGCGGTTATCGAAATGAATATCGCCCACCGGTGGCACAGGATGCGTCGCGATGATGCAGCAGTCGTCCACGGTCACCTCCAAACTTAGCGGGCATCCTGCCAGCGGAAGCGCTCTCGCAGATCGCAACGGCAGTCGAGACAGGATGCCGATTCCGAAATTTCCGATGTCTTGTTCGTGAATGGTTTGGTAGGGGTGCGAATCTTGGAAGGACTCTCGTAGCCGCGCAGCCAGTTTGGTGCTGAGTTCGATCACGACGATGACGTCCGCATCGAGCAGACGCAGTTCATCAATGATGTCGTCGTGTCGCTCGTTCGAAGTCAGCACGTTGGTAGTGACGATCCGCAGCGGACGGCAACCGGTAGCGCTCGCGGCGTGATCCATCGATCCAAAATTGATCATCGACAAATTCGCCAGCATCAACGCCGCCGCCAATGCGAAAGTCCACCAGTCTCGCAGCAGCAATGCCAGTCCCCCGAGCACCATGACTGCGATCAGACCCTGGACACGGAAATTCGCTACCGTATCGAAGATCCAGTGGTAACGAGCAAATAGCGATGCAGCGGTGGCGATCGAGAGAACAACAGCGAGTACGGCCTCAAAACTACCGGCGATTTTAATGACATTATTCATTTGTATTGAGATTCCGGTTGCCCGTCCGCAATGTCGATTGATGCGCGTATGCACGACCAGCAGAACGTGCTGCCAATCACGCCACGCGACGACTGCAGGTGGGATTCACTGTAGCCGACACGTATGTCCAAGTCTGGTCAATCAACCGTTCGCTTCAACCAATCGCCGATTCGAGCAGTTGGTGCTCGTTCCAGTCGGCTGTCGGGCGGACGTCCACCAAGCGACCGCTGGCAAAGACTCCGATGCGGTCGCAGACCCCCAGCAATTCTGGAAGATAACTGCTGACCAACACGATTGCTTTTCCTTGGCTGGCGAGTTGGCCGATTTGTTCATAGATCGTACTCTTGCTGCCGATGTCGATGCCCCGGGTAGGCTCGTCGAGCAACAAAATGTTGCAGTCGTGTAGCAACAATCTCGCCAGCGCGATTTTCTGCTGATTGCCTCCGGAGAGCTCGCCGATGAGCTGATCAGGTGACGCTGCTTTCACATCGAGCGTTCGCATCCACTGCCGAGTGTCGTTGGCCATTGGTGTATCGCGGAGCAATCCATATCGGCGATACGACCGGGCCCTTGTAATGGTCAGGTTGTCGCTCAGGCTGCGGGCTAGAAACAGCCCTTCGTCCTTGCGGTCTTCCGATACCATCCCCATCTGATCGCGTGACCAACTCAGGTCAGGACGTCGACGGCTGGACGCTCGACCAGCGACGCGTACCTCGCCAGTGGTAAGTCGGTCGAGACCGAAGATGGTACGCAGCGTCTCAGTGCGTCCAGCTCCGATCAGCCCCGCGATTCCAAAAATTTCACCGTGGTAAACCTCGAAATCAACCGCCGCTGGGCCGGTGTCGCTGGAGAGTTGTTTGACCTGGAGAGCGACCTCTCCGCGAGTATGGGCAAAGTGCGGATAAAGATTGGAGAGTTCCCGCCCTACCATGCTGTGAATGATGTCATCCATCGTGGCTGTTGCGGCTGGCTCGGAGGTCCGCTCTGATACCGACCGATCGGTACGGTCAGGGCGGTCTGATCTGGCGGCGTGGGCGGGCATTGAGCCGCAACGGACGCTGCGTCCGTCGCGGAGGACGGTATATCGATCGGCGATGCGTTGGCATTCTTCGAGAAAATGGCTGATATAAAGAACGCTCACGCCGGTCGCCGCGAGTTGCTCGATCACGGCGAACAGACGCTGGGTGTCGACTTGCGTGAGACTGCTCGTGGGCTCGTCAAGGATTAACAGCTTGAGCGATTGCGATGGGTCGTGTTGCGAAGTGACAATTGCTCTCGCTATTTCGACCATCTGTTGTTCAGCAATCGATAATTCGCCTGCAGGGCGGTCCAGAGCGAGATGCGCGCAATTCAATTTCTCAAGGGCTTCGCTCGCCCAGCGACGCTCGGCCGTGCCGTCGATCCAGCCGAGCTTTCCCGCGATCGCTCGCAGCGGAGTGCCAGTGTGCCGCAGTTCATGGCCCAACAAAATGTTTTGGCCGACCGAAAGCTCGGGCGCCAGATTCAGCTCTTGATAGATCATGGCAATCCCCGCAGCTTGGGATTGGCGTGGGTCGGCAAATTCGATCACCTTGCCATCGAGCCGAATGTCACCTTGGTCGGGGCGATGGGCGCCGCTGAGCACCTTCATCAAGGTACTCTTGCCCGCCCCGTTTTCACCAATGATTGCATGAACTTCGCCCGCACCAACACTGAGGTCGACGGCATCAAGCGCGCGCGTGGCGCCAAACGACTTACCGATCTCACTCAGTTGCAACCGCAGTGTCATGATGGATCTCGTGTCGGGGTGCAGGGAAGATTCGGTAGCGTCTCCAAAGTCGATTGAATCAACATCCCGCTAGCAGTCGCCGGGTGGCCGCGGTGATGTCGTCCTGACGCATCAAGGACTCACCCACCAGTATACCTTTCACGCCGCCCGCCTTCAGACGCAGCACGTCGTCATAGCTGGCGATGCCGCTCTCACCAACAATCAATCGATCTGCAGGGATTCCTTCGGCAACGCGCAGTGTGTGGCTCAGATCGGTACGAAACGAACGCAAGTCCCGGTTGTTTACGCCGACTAGTCGCGTCTTCGTCGCCAAAACGGCGGCGAGATTATCGGGCTCGAAGAGCTCGATCAACGTTTGCATTCCCAGCGAACTGGCTCGTGCGTCCAGTTCGATGAGCTGATCGGGCGTTAGGCACTCAGCGATTAACAGGACCGCATCCGCTCCGCTAGCCCGCGCTTGCAGCAACTGATATTCATCGATAATGAAATCCTTCCGCAGGATGGGTAGATCCACTGCTTGCCGAACCGCCCGCAGGTAATCCAACGAACCTTGGAAAAATGGTTCGTCCGTCAACACGCTGATACAGGCGGCACCACCCAAGGCATATGCAGATGCGATCGCTGCGGGATCAAAATTCTCGCGGATGAGACCTGCCGACGGGCTGGCTCGTTTGACTTCGGCAATTAACCGCACCTCCTCGCCAGTCGCCAAAGCGGCGTGAAAATCTCGGCAGGGGAGCATCTCGGCCACGGCGTCGGCGAGCTGGGCAGGCGAAACAAGCTCACGATCCCGCTGGATCGTCTCGCGAGTTTTAACAAGAATATCATCGAGAATCGTCAAGGGAAATCAATCGAATGTCGGGTTCGAACATGTCAGAATTGCAAGACTGACATGTTATCAAGACAGGGCGATGGAGGGGAGCGTGCAAGGATGATGTACGGCCCCAATGGTGGGTTGAACGTGACAGTCAACGCTACCTCAACGACAAATCAAATTGGGATGCAGCGGTACAATACGTCCTCGATGCATAGACGCCACGGCCAACACGAACCCGCAGCGCCAGCGAGGAATCGTATGTGTTTCCACGCTCGCGCTAAGGGTTAGTATGTCACAGTGGGGCACCTTGCTGACACTTCGGGTTGGTATGAAACGCCGGTCACTGCTTTGCGAACACGATGTGTTGGAACTCCGGCAGGGTCTCGCGGAGGATGGCGAGGATGTTCGCTCGCATCTCTTTGCTGAGGTGCGCGTACTGCTCGGACTCGTCCCGATTCTGCAACACATCGAGTAACCGAGCGAGGATGATTGAGCGGACTTCGTCGGGGAGACCGCCAAAGGCGTCACTGTGAATCAAATAACTGCAAGGGTACTGAAATAACCGCGTGTTGAGATCAAAATCGCGCAGTGACCGCCCGGCTGCGTCGCGTTTACCTCGGGCTTGGAAGTCCGCGGCAAACGTGGTCGTTCCAGATACCTTGTCGGTGAGTTGGAACTCGTCGCACATTAACATGTGTTCCAGCACGCGGTCGGCCGCCGCTGAGATCCGTCGCTGTGCACTATCGCTCAGGAAGTTCTTGGGGCGGTCAAGCAGTTCGTTCATTTGATAGGACTGGTGAAGCGCCTGGCGGGTTTCATAATTGGCCGCCGTGATCGCATTGTGCATTTGGGTCTGATGCTCGAGCACCATCAGAGCGACAATGTCACTGTGCGGCGTCAAATAGGCTTCGGTGCGAAACCGATCTCGCAAGTCAACTTTGTTGGCCCCCGGTTCGCGATCGAAAGTGTATTCGTCACCCTCGCAGATCGTATTGCCCATATGCCGCATCGAACCATGTTGCCCCGTGACATACCAACCACCCCAGCGGTCACGAAAGTCGCTCGTTTGATCCGTCGTGAACGTACCGCTGCCTAGTTTGGGACGCCCCGCCGCATCGGCAAACACACTCCTGACGAGGAACCCCGGTACATTCTGTGTGCGGCTGGAAACATGACAGGAGAGGCATTGCCCTCGGTCTCGAGTGAGCTTCGGTGTGGTTGTTTCGTCCGCTTGATCGAGCGTATAAAAAATCGCCCCCTGCTGAGGATCGGTCGCCACCAGTTCAAGCGTCTTGCCATTCTGGCAATACCCAATGTACACGTCGTCATTGAAGTACAACGCGCGAGGCTGACGTGGAGAGATTCGACTGATTTGCAAACTCGTTTTAGAAAAAACGAGCGTTTGCGAATTTACCGGTACATCCAATTCCTGCAGTACCGATTCCAAGTACCCGAATTCCGCATCATGAGCCAATTGGGTCTCACCGGCTTGAATCTGTGCTGCTAGTTTCGCCACCGGATCATGAACTTCGGTGTGCAGATAGTCGATAGGTGGCCGCTCGTAACCATTCATCTGGGCGTTGGCTGCAGCAGTCGTTAACATGCTCAGCAAACAACCCAGCCACATCGAGCGTACGTGAGGTAGGACGCGGCGCAGCAGCATGTTGAGATCCAGTAGGCGAGGCAGGGCTGGATAAGAGAGGTGTGATGATACGAGGTCGCATTTGCCTTCAAGCACGGTCCCCGATATCATCATTACTGCACGACATGGTATAGGATCTTGTTCTGCACGTCAAGGTGCAGATTTCGGTAGGATGTTCCTTTTCATTGGATTGAGATGCTTTCAAAGACAGCGGAATATGCATTGCGAGCGGTAGCCTGCTTGGGCAGCCGCGTGGGCAATTCAGTATCAGCGGATCAGCTAGCCGTCGAGACCAAGGTGCCCCGACGCTACCTAACCCGTGTTCTGCAAGATTTGGCGGCGGCCGGATTAGTCACTTCACGGCCAGGCCCCGGAGGCGGGTACGAGCTATGCAGCGACACCAACACGCTGACGATTCTTGACGTGGTCAATACGGTAGCTCCGGTCGAGCGCATCCGCAGTTGTCCGCTCGGGCTGAAGTCGCACACGTCCCTCTGCCCGCTGCACGCGGAGCTAGATAAAGCCTACGCGGCGACCGAAGCGGCCTTTGCCAGTGTCACAATTCGCGAACTGGTGGAATCCGCCAGTCCGATCCAGCCACTCTGTGAGAGTGTCTCATTAACGCCGAGCGCCAGCACCTGCATCTCATCGTGCAGTGAGTCGGATTAGCCACGCCCGGTGGGTGCGAGGAGTTGCGTGAAGTCGATCGCCGCCCTGGGCAAGCACTTCGGGGATACTCGTCTGCGTAGCGTGCCGACCAAGACGGCTAGGTTCTGCGGCGAGCTAGAGATCTGCTTACCAGAAAAGTCAGCTACCGGCCAAATTGTGATCGCCGAAGCCTGAACAGAGCGCATGGCCGATGTCACTAGGCGACTTCATTTCGACTTGCCGCGCATGTGTGGTAGCCGGCGGCCTTGCGACGCGGCGATGGCGAGTTGCGAGCGAAGTTCGTCGAGGGTGAGTGGGCTGACAGGGATCGTGATCAGATCTTGCAGATCAATCTCACTGGCCAGGTTCCGCTTGCCGATCTTTTCAACTTCCTTGTCGAGTTCGCTCAGCCAGGGCGGCAGATCCAAGCCGACGCCGACAGGGGTTCGTGTGAGCTGATTGGCTTCAAACTCAAGTTCTTCGAACGCGGAGCTATGTTCCTGGTTGGCTTCCGCATCGGCCATCGCAGGAGCGATCAACGCACGCATGCGGTCGATCGTCATCGGCTGTACGAATCGCTCTTCCAAGCGATCGGCAATCGTGGGCATTCGCATCGAATAGCGTTTCTGGAGTTCTCGCAAACGCTTCACGTACAGTTCGGCTTCTGCGGCGATCCGCTCGTTCAGACTCTCCCGCCATGCCAGGGCAGCTTCGCCTAAATTCATGCGCACGAGCACCTGATGCGTCCACATGATCGGTTTGAGGTTCCAAGCGACCCGTTCGTATCTAGCCCGCAGTCTTAAGAAGTCGAGAAAGGTGTAGACCATTTCACCGCGATCGCTCTGCGTCGTGGTGCTGTTGTAATCTTGATACTCGGCATGGTGGTCCATCAACGATTCGAACACCAATGTGATACAGCGTGCCGCTTCGCCCAGTTCGATTCTGCCTTCTTCGATAGCTCGCATCAATTCGGTTTCGTCGAGCAGGTCGTCGCCATCTTCCAGCGCCCTGCCGAGCCAGCTCTCGACGCCTTGGTGTAGCACTGCCCGGATGTTGCTCAGCTGCAGGAACCCTTGTGTGAACAGGGGGTCGCCGAAGGCTTGAATGAACTCGACGAGCCGTTTCCATTTGGGGCCATCGCTGACCGACTCCAGTGGCGAGAGACGGAGTGTTTGGCTGTGGGCCAGCCAACTACCGAGCATCACCTCGGTTAGCTTTTCAAGCAGCGGGATCAGCGTTTGGGAGATTGCATGTTGGTCGGTCGCAGTCAGCTCGCGACTGTCGACGGAAGGTTCGCAAGCGTCGCTCGACTTGGCGTGAGCGTCGCCGTGCCGCGCCGCTTCGCTATGCAGCGCTGAGTCAGAAAACGATCCCACGAGCGAACGATAGCCGGCACGGTAGAGTCCGTCGAACTCGGTGACGGCACCCGCACCGATGGGGTTGCGTTGTTCCATCTGTCTCGCGGTCTCGATCAGCCGGCAGGTTTCCACAATCAGGCCGCGGCGGGGCATCCAGTGCAACAGGTGCCGGAGCACACGTTCCCGCAGTCTCGCAACGTAAATTTTGACAGGATCGCCACCGCGCGAGAGGGGAATGTAGAGCAGGTTCCGCTGGATGATCGACTCGACAAACGCGGGGAACGACGTTCGCGCCAACTCCGAATCGCCTGCGATCAAGGCGGCAAACAGTTCGATTGCGCCCGCGTCGTCTTCGGCAAACTCTTCATTGAGATCCGATGAAAGGTTCCCATTGAGAGCGCACAATGCACTGCTGATCAACCGCCGGGCGTCCGACATTTCCACGGCAGTTTCGATGATGCGTTCCATCAAACCATCACGCAGGACACGACGTCGGTCGTAGGTCCGCATGGATTCTTTGTCGGTACCGGCGGGTTTGATCTTGTACGCACGTACGTCGCTGAGCAGTTGCAGCAGGCCAATGCGGTTCTTAACCGCCCGTCGCGCCCACGCCTGCAATGACTCAATTTGCTGTTCTTGTTGCTGACGGGCTTGGCGGGCGCTCTCGGCATCGCCGCTGGACGACTTCGGCGAGGTCGACGGCGCGTTATGAAACTGGTGGTGAGTGATGGCGACGTCGGCACCAACGGCCCACATGCGGGCGAGGGCTTGCAGGAAGTCGAGTCGACTGCCGAGTCGCTTCACTTCGGTCTCGATTTCGTCGACGCTGTCCGAGTCGCCGCCGGTGTCGAAAATTGAACCTTCGTTACCGTCATCCGTCGTATCTTGATAGCTCATGCCTTCATAGGCAGCGGCGAAGATATCTTCGTCATCCTCGAGGTCAGCTTCGGGATCGAGCAAGTCGTCGGTGGCGCTGGCGAGCTCTCGTTCCCAATCGTCCGCCGAGTGGTTACCCAGTGCTGAGTCGCCGACTTCGAAATGGGGTGCTGACCAATAGGACTCCGCGTTGGCTTCGAGATAGTCAAAAAACTTGTTCACGCGTGGCCACAGTTCGGTGGGCTCGTCACGCAGATGGTCGCGAAGTTGCAGCAGCCAACGCTCGGCAAGTCGCGGCAGTGAGCTCGCGCCGGTCCGCAGCCCCACTCGATCGGCTTGGCCCAGCCAGTGGATCAGCAGGGCTTGGGCGGGAATGAAATCCTTGCGTTCGAGTAGTGCGGTGATCACGAGCATGTACGCCCGGGGTGAATCAAACATCTCGGCGTGCGGAGCCCAAAACGCGATATCACCATGACGTGCACCGCCGCGATGCCACAGACGCAGCGCCTGGGCGACCAACCGTGCCGACTCGTAGGATTCCCAGGGATCCGCGGCGTCGACCGACTCCACCGTGTGGGCGGCAAAAGTCCGCCACCACTGGGCGATCTCACGGTACTGGGCATCCATTTGGTCGTAGGCCGCTTCGTCATCGCGCGCCGCCGCCTCGCTCCAAACCCTCGCGATGTATCCAAATAGACTTTCGATGATGAACAACAGCTCATCGAGTCGCGAGTCGTGAATCGTGTTCTCGATGCCGGGATAGAGGCTGAAGTTGCCCGTAAAACCGAGAATGTCCCAGGGGTCCATCAGGCCACCGCACTCGATCGCGCGGCGTATCAAATCAAAGCTAGCGGCAGGAACCTGGATCGCGGCGGGCAGGTCGCCGCTACGCAGAGAGCGCAGTCCGAGGGTCATGCCGCAATCGATCCGGCACATCAATCTCGCCGACGCCGCTGACACCACATCGGCTTGCTTTGCCGCCGAATCAGCGTAGCCCATGCGGGCGTAGATGCGGGCGAGCTGCACATGCTGCAACTGCACGGCCCGGCTCCTTGCCAGCGAAGCGTTGAGATGCTGCCGTGCGGCTCCGAAAGGCTGGTGCCGCGTCTCGGCTTCGGCTAATAGTCGTTCTCCATGTTGGCCACCGATTTGAGATATCCGCCAACGATAGAACTCGTCGCGATAATTCGCGATCGGTACCATCAGCGAGCGGAGCGTCACGTCGCTCGAATAGGCGCCGGGCCCCCATCCTGAAACTCCCGACGCCATCAGCATCGTGCCCGCGAGCACCGATGCGGCTTCATCGAGTAGCTCGTCAGCAGGCGCATCGGTCGTTTCGTTGAGACGGCATAGCAGCGCATCGAGAGTGACACTGCGGAGCATGAATCGATCATAGCGTCCATCGCTATCAATCGATCGCTCGTCCCAGCCGCCGAAGTGATAATTCGGACGGCGGTTGACGGGATGATCGAAATCATAGGCACGCGGGTCCAAGCACAACTCGCGGATCTGATCAGGATCCATCGCCGCGGCGCGGAGGATCTCCTCCGGAGCCTCCGTGATGGCTTTGAGTGCTCTGCGAATCAGCTCTCGATACGGTCCCGCCGTGATCCCCACGCCATGGATCATCATGGGGATGGGACGCACAAACTCATGCGAATAGGGTTGGCAGGCGCGGTTCTCGAGGACTGCCACGGGGCGATAGCCGACGTAGTCATTGAGCTGAGAGATGATTCGCTCGACGAGTTCGTTTTCGTCTGCGATTGTCGCAGCGTCACCAACATGTGCGAGAACGGCCTCGGCGCAGCGTGCCAGAAACAGCCCGTTGAACAGAATCTCGGGTTCAAGGTGAAAGAGCAGGTCGCGATGAAAATCCAGGTAGGCGGGCAGTAGCTTGGACCACAGCACCCGAATCACCGTCCGGGCTCGAGTGACATCTCCAAACGCAGAGGACTCGCTCGACTGCAGTTTCTCGGTGGTCTCTTCGAGCCAGTGCCGCATGATCAAAAATGGCGGCGGCCCCGACAGAACATCGCCACCGGCGGCTTCATCGTGCACCCGGTTCCAAGCCTTGAGAATTGCCGGTGCGGCGGGCCCGGAGGAGAACGTGAGGTACCCCAACAGACTCTGCAAAGCATCTCGACCGGCTTCCGACGGCCCTTCGAGCGCAGCCCGCCAAGTCGCTTCAAAGTCATTGTCGGGCAGGATTAAGTTCAGCGGTGAGGCCGCTTGATCACCTGCCTCAGAGTCCTCACGGCGAGGCGAGTCCTGCGGACGTTCGCTGGGAGGATTCGATGACATGGCTCAGGCTTTCTTAACGCTCTTTTTCGACGTCTTCTTCAATGGCTTTCGGGCCGACTTTTCCACCGTCCGCTTGACGCTCTTCTTAGCCGCCTTCTTACTTGCCTTTGCTGTCGATCGTTTGACCGACACCGCTTTCTTCACGGACTTCTTGGCGGACTTTTTCGCCGTTTTCTTGACTGCTTTGACAGCCGACTTCTTCGTGGACTTCTTGGCTGATTTCTTGGCAACAGCAGCGGTAGGAGTCACGCTCTTCTTCACCGATTTCTTAACGGATTTCTTGGCCGCCTTCTTGGTGGTCTTTCGCTTGCTGGGGGTGGAACCGCCGCCGAAAGCGGCTGCCCAGCCATCGGTGTACTTCTCGTTTGGGCCGACTCGTAGGATCGTCATCGTGTCGATTGCCTAGTGTGTGATGTGATACGTGTAGGGAAAAAGTGCGATGCGTGGATCATCACGCATCGCCATCAAGTCCCATGTTTTATCGCATCTGAAATATTTAACGAGGGGCTTAACCGAGTTGGCATCAACCAGCATGGATGCTTTTGTAACGAGCCTTCTTGGAATCGTCGTCGGCATCCTCACCCATCCGCTCGCGGCGGTTACGTTCATAGGTGTCGAAGTTGCCTTCGCACCAGACGACTTGGCCGTTGCCTTCAAACGCCAAGATGTGCGTGGCCAAGCGGTCGAGGAACCAGCGATCGTGCGACGTCACCACGACACAACCGGCGAAGTTTTCGATCGCCTCCTCGAGGGCCCGTAGTGTGTCCACGTCCAAATCGTTAGTCGGTTCATCCAACAGCAGCACGTTGCAACCCTTCCGGAGTAGCGAGGCCAGGTGAACGCGATTGCGTTCTCCACCGGAGAGAATACCGACCTTCTTCTCTTGATCGGGGCCCTTGAAATTGAATCGCGAAACGTAGGAGCGGGCATGCATGGGGCGACCGCCCATGTCCAGTGAATCGTGGCCTCCGCTGATCTCCTGGTAGATCGTTTTATTGGGGTCGAGTGCATCGCGAGACTGGTCGACGTAGCCGAGATCCACCGTCTCACCAATCTTGATCGTGCCCGAGTCGACCGGCTCATGACCTGTCAGCATTTTAAACAACGTCGTCTTGCCAGCTCCATTGGGGCCGATGATGCCGACGATTCCGCCCGGCGGCAGACGGAACGACATGTCCTTCATCAACAACTTGTCGCCGAATGCCTTGTTGACCTTGTCAGCCTCGATCACCAGCGAGCCGAGGTGCTTGCCCGAGGGAATTTGGATTTCGAGTTCATCGGGACGGTCCTCGAAGACCTCCTGGGACATCTGCTCGTAGGACTTGATCCGTGCCTTGGATTTTGCTTGCCGTGCCTTAGGACTCATACGAATCCACTCAAGTTCGCGAGCGAGGTTCTTCTCACGCGCCTTCTGTTGACGCTCCTCAAGAGCCATCCGCTTCGCCCGGTTTTCCAACCAAGCCGAATAATTGCCTTCGAAAGGCATCCCCTTGCCGCGATCGACTTCGAGAATCCACTGGGCCACATTGTCGAGGAAGTAACGATCGTGCGTCACAGCCACAACGGTGCCAGGATATTTTGCGAGGTGCTGTTCCAGCCACGATACGCTCTCGGCATCAAGGTGGTTGGTCGGTTCGTCGAGCAGCAGCAGGTCGGGTTGGCGGATCAAGAGCTGGCATAGAGCGACCCGGCGTTTCTCACCACCGGAGAGATTCGTGATCTCGGCATCGGCGGGCGGTAGGTTCATCACGGCCATCGACATTTCGACAAACCGATCGAGTTCCCACAGGTTGTTCGCGTCAATGACGTCTTGGAGCTCGGCCATCTCGTCGCAGAGTTTCGTCATCTCGTCATCGTCGGTGACGTCACCGAGCAAGCCAGAGATTTCGTTGAAACGGTCGATGATCGCTTGCCGCTCGGCAACGGCGACCTGCACGTTTTCGAACACCGTCTTGGTCGGGTCCAGTGGCGGTTCTTGCTCGAGATAGCCCACCGTGAATCCTTTGCCCAGCCGCGCGGTGCCTTCGAATTCCTTGTCGTAGCCCGCCATGATCTTCAGCAGCGTCGATTTGCCGGCCCCGTTGGGTCCGAGCACACCGATCTTTGCCCCAGGATAGAAAGCGAGGTTGACGTTTTCGAGCACTTTTCGCTGACCGTGTTTCTTGGTCAGGTCAGTGATTTGATAGATGAATTGTCCGGCCATGAAAAATCAGTGGGGGGAGTGGGGGAGATGTGAGAGGAGAGTTTCGGAATCTGGGGGGGGAAGCGGAGTTCGCAGTCAGCCGAGGATGTTGCTAACGTTGGCTTCCACGGGAGGTTGGGTCTGAGGGGAATTCGAGCGTGTCTACTTCGCTCATGTTCTTACTCCCATTCGATCGTGGCGGGAGGTTTGCTACTGATGTCGTAGCACACGCGGTTAACGCCTTTGACTTCGTTTATGATCCGCGTGCTGATCCGAGCGAGCAAGTCATAAGGGAGGTGACTCCAGTCTGCGGTCATGAAATCGTCCGTATTGACGCAGCGAACGGCGACTGCATTGTCATAAGTTCGGGCATCGCCCATGACCCCGACACTTTGCACAGGCAACAATACCGCAAATGCCTGCGAAGTTTCGCGGTACAAACCAGCGTTCTCAATCTCCTCGACAACGATCGCATCCGCCTCTCGCAGCACCACGAGTTTTTCCCGAGTGACTTCGCCGAGACAGCGAACGGCCAGTCCGGGACCGGGGAAGGGGTGTCGCCAGACGAGTTGCTCAGGCAGCCCGAGTTCGATACCGAGGCGGCGGACTTCGTCCTTGAATAAATCCCGTAGCGGTTCGATTAACTCAAATCCGAGTTCATCGGGGAGTCCACCTACGTTGTGGTGCAGTTTGATCGTCGCCGCCGGACCATCTTTGTCTGCACCGCTCTCGATGACATCCGGATACAGCGTGCCTTGGGCGAGGAAGTGCGCGTCTTCAATTTTTTCCGCCTCCGCTTTGAAGCACTCGATGAACGCATAACCAATTCGTCGCCGCTTCTCTTGAGGCTCTTCGACGCCTGCGAGATCGTCGAGAAACTGGTCTTCGGCATCCACGACGTGCAAGTCGGCTTTGAAGTGATTGGAGAACTCATCGATCACAATCCGCTGCTCGTTCTTCCGTAGCATCCCGTTGTCGACCAAGATACATGAGAGCTGCGTGCCAATCGCTTTGTAGAGTAAAGCCGCGACGACAGAGGAATCGACGCCGCCCGACAAGCCACAGATCACTCGCTTGTCGCCGACAGTGGCCCGAATCTGTGCGATCGCGGCATCGGCGAAATCGCCCAATCGCCAACTGCCATCACATCCACAGATGTCACGGACAAAGTTGTGCAGAATCTGGCCACCGTGCGGAGTATGAGTGACCTCGGGGTGAAACTGCATCGCGTACACCGGCCGCGTGTTGTGCCGGATCGCCGCGTAGGGGCAGGTGGCGGTTTTGGCCATCACGGTGAAATCATCGGCGATCTGTGACACCTGATCACCATGGCTCATCCAGACCTGCTCGCACGCTTGCATGCCGCGGAAGATGGAATCGTGATCGATGAAATCGCACATCGCCCGGCCATACTCACGGCTGGGCGTGTTGTCGACTTTACCACCGAGTGCTTGGCAGGCGATCTGCATGCCGTAGCAAATTCCCAGGATAGGAATACCGAGATCAAAAATCGCTGGGTCAATCTGGGGTGCATTCTCCTCGTAAACGCTCGATGGTCCACCCGATAGAATAATCCCACGAGGAGCGAGTTCGGCCATTCGATCGGCAGTGATATCGTGCCGAACGATCTGGCAGTAGACGTGCTGGTCGCGGACGCGTCGGGCAATCAATTGGGCGTATTGGGAGCCGAAATCGAGCACCACAATCCGCTGCTCGGTCAGCTGCGCCGCCGGATCGCTCATCGCTGTCTGACGTTCCCCCTCGTCAGGATTTTTGCCGTCAAGTGAGTGAGATTCAGTACGGGTGGAGTGGATCGTCATCGGTTTCGCCGAAAGTCTGCGGTGCGGGCCAATTCAATAGTTTAGAAGCTGTTTCACAAATTCCCAAGGGGCGGCATCCGCGGCCGCCATCGCAGCTGGCGGGTTCATTTTCGATTCCCAAGCGTTTGCGGTTTATGATGAGAAGGATTCCCGCGACCTGACGTGGCAGGGGGATCTCGCCCCGTGTACCAACCTGTTTCCACATTCTGACACTCCGATGGCCCCGAATCCCATGACTGATGCTCTGCGACCCTACCTGGCCAAGTTTAGTCGTGTCTCGGAATTTTGGCGGCCTGCCGCGGGTGTAGTGTGCTTGGTCCTCGCATGGTTCGCCATTTCTGAAGCCATAGCGGACGACCCTCCCGTGGGACTCGATGCGGTCTACCGCCAAGCGTACAACACCGTCGGGGCTAGTATTGGCAAGGCGGGTGCGGAGTACGTCGCGGGCAATTTTGAGTCATCGGCGCGGGCGTTGGAGAATGCGATGAAGCAGGTGCAGGTTGCTGTCCAGGCAGGCAGTCCCGAACTCTACGATGCCCTGCTTCCTAAGATTCAGAAAATTTCGGACGCGCGAGTGATGATCGAACTCGAAGGCGTTGCGATTGCTCCTTTCGTCCCACCCCCACGTCCAGGATCCGGCGATGCGAACGCGATGACGAACATGGACTCAACGATGCCTCAGTCGGGTACGCCCGACCTCAGCAGCGGTGCGAACGCGTCGCCCCCACCGAGTCCTTTTAGCCCTGAGGGCAACGGCGTCAGCTTTGTTTCTCAAGTAGCCCCGATTCTGAACGCCAAGTGTGGCGGCTGTCATGTCCGTGCGAAAAAAGGCGGATTCTCGCTAGAGAGCTATAGCGTGTTGATGAGAGGCCCGCGTGAAGGGGTCGTGGTCTTTCCCGGGGACACCATCGGCAGTCGCTTAATCGAGACAATTGAAACCGGTGATATGCCTCGGGGCGGTGGCAAGGTCAGCGACCAGGATCTTGCCCTGCTGAAACGTTGGATCAATGAAGGGGCCAAGTTCGACGGTCAGGATCCGGCCGCCAAGCTGACCAGTCTACCGGCCACGGCCGCGCCTGATTCGACTCCGCAGCCCGCGATGGAGATGGCCGCTGCGCCGCCGGAAATGACAGCACCCACCGGCAGGGAAGCCATTGATTTCGCCAGCCAAATCGCGCCGCTATTGGTCGACAATTGCAGCGGCTGCCATATCGCTGCGATGCAGACCAAGGGCGGCTTGCAAATGGACACGCTGGCGAGAATGTTTCGCGGTGGGGACAGCGGACCGGTCCTCGCGCCCGGCCAAGGCGAATCTAGCCTGCTCGTGAAGAAACTCCGAGGCACCGAAGGGGCGCGGATGCCCGCCGGCGGTCGTCCACCGCTGGCCGACTCGGAAATCGCATTGATCTCCAAATGGATCGACGAAGGCGCGACAGTTCCCGAGAACGAGCGCGCCGAATCGCTCCAAGTGATGACCCAGCGGGCCTGGCTGGCCGCCGCCTCGCCCGCCGAAGTCAGCGCCCGCCGTCAGGAACTTGCGAGCGAGCATTTTGCGTTGGCTGGGGGCAATTCCGGCGACCTGGCATCGGCGCAGACGGACCACTTTGCGATCTGGGGGACTGTCCGCCCCGAGACGCTGAAGATGGTTGGTGAGCAAGCCGAGGCAGACCTTCTGCGAAGCTCCCGCGTGCTGCCCGCTAAAACATTGTCCGCCAAGGGTGCCGCTGCGGAGGCCTTTTTCAATGGGAAGGCGTCGATCTACGTGCTGCCCCGCCGATACGATTACAGCGAATTCGCTCAGATGGTGGAGCAGCGCAGCGTTCCCTCTGACTGGGAATCACATTGGTTTTACGATGGTATCCAGGCCTATATCGCCGTCGTTGCCTCCGACAATGATGAGCCCGAGGAAATTGCCGAACGCCTCGCCGCCCCGGTCGCCAGTCTCGCCGTGGCGAGCCGGGCCAGCTCCGTGCCACGCTGGTTCGCCGACGGGTTGGGCCATGTCGTCGCCGCTTCAGAGACCAAGTATGACCGAGCGGAACTCGCAAAGATGCAGTCCGAACTCGTTTTGGCGGTGGGGACGATGGATTCCGGGAAAGAGTTTTTCGCTGGAAGACTAGCCCCCGAGCGGGCAGACCAAATTGCCGCTGCCGTCTGTCAGTCGTTCTTGACCCGTGAGCGAAAACGCGGTTTCGATGCGGTGATTCGGAATCTCGAACAGGGCATGCCTTTCGACCAGGCGTTTCAATCTGGCATGGGAGGTACACCTACCGCCTATTTCGACGCTTGGCTGAAATGGGTCAAATGAATGCCCATGCGGTCTCACCGAAAAATGGAGACGTGGATCCATTGTTGAGACATGCCGCTCAGAATTCGGCCTGAGCGAGCAAATTCTCGCAGTCGTGGCCACTGCCGGACGCGTATTTTGGCTATGCTTGACGCAGCGATATTGTGCTGGAAGTCGCCGAGCGACGGCAATCTCGTAGGATGGGGCCATTGTCCCGTCCGAAACCGATTTGCGCGCTCGGGACAATGGTCCCAAGCTACTCAATCCACCCGCGAATCTCTCCGCAATAACACTCATGATGAACTCCTCCGACGAACTCGACGCGGTATCCGAAACCTTGGCACAACTGGTAACCCGGGTCCGTCACACGCATGAAGAGATATATGGACAGCCGCCCGAATTCGTTGTCGCGGCACCGGGGCGGGTCAATTTGATCGGCGAGCACATTGACTACAACGATGGTTTTGTGCTGCCCATGGCGATCGAGCGATACGTTGTGATGGCGGGCTCGCGAGCCGGCAGTGGGCATGCCCAGTCGCGATTCCACAGTATCAGCATGGATTCCGACGCGCTGCTGGCCAGCGACGGTAGTCCGGTGGACCATCTCGATACACCGGGCTGGGCCTGCTACGTGCAAGGAGTTCTCGCTGGTTTTGCCGGTGTGGGTCTCGACGTTCCTCCGCTGGACGTCTCCTTTGATTCCACCGTGCCGCTCGGTGGCGGGTTGTCTAGCAGCGCGGCGCTCGAAGTCGCGACAGCGACACTGCTCGAAGCGGTCACCGGCACCACGCTTGACATGCGAGAGAAAGCCCTCATATGTCAGAAGGCCGAGCATGACTTCGCCGGCGTGCCGTGCGGAATCATGGATCAGTTCAGCAGCGTATTTGGCAGGGCGGGCGAGTTGATGCTGCTGGACTGCCGGTCACAAGAAATCACAGCCGTGCCGTTTACCGACGATGGAGTCACGCTGTTAATCACCAATAGCAACGTCAAACACGAACTCAACGGTGGCGAGTATGCGGAGCGACGTTCGCAATGCGACTCGGCGCTGAAGATCATTGGTAAACCATCTTGGCGCGACGTCACGCGCGACGATATTCAAATGTGCCGTGATCAGCTCAGCGGTTCTGAATATCAGCGTGCTTCCCACGTCGTCGGCGAGATTCAGCGGACCACGCGTGCTGCCGAAGCACTCTCGGCGAGTCGATTGACCGAGGTCGGCGAATTAATGTACGCCAGTCACGATTCGCTCAGCCGTGATTTTGAAGTCAGCTGCCGCGAACTCGATTTGCTCGTCGACCTCGCCCGTGGTGTCGGTGAGGCCGGCGGCGTGATCGGCTCCCGCATGACCGGAGGGGGCTTCGGAGGCTGTACGGTGACGCTTGTCAAAACAGAGTCGGCCCCCGCTCTGATCGACAGATTAATGAAAGAATACGAAGCTGAAACCGGCGTGAAGCCATCCTGCTTCACTAGCTGTCCCGCCCTCGGTGCGCACATTGTGTCGTAGACAGGCCGAAACAATAGGCACAGGGACGAGAAGCGGCGGATCTCTATTTATCCTCCCCCAGCCATTAGGAATGAACCTATGAGACGAACCGTCTGCACGTTGCTGGTGGGCCTGATTGCGTACACCGCCTTTGCCGAGCAAAGAGAGTCTCTGCGGCATGAGTCCGGGCCGGATCCAAATCGAGGCGCCGCTTCGTCGGATCCGTGGCAGACGATCGCTCCCTATTTCTCACCGCCAACCGCTTGGCAGGGACAATTCGGCGACTACCCATCGCCGTTGCAGTTCACAGATGGTACCCGCGCGAAAACGGCAGATGACTGGGAACGCCGCCGCGAGGAGATCCTGCAGGACTGGGAGTCGAAACTGGGGAAATGGCCGGATTTGATCACTGAGCCCGACGTGCAGATCCTCGAAACGATCCGTCGCGAGAACTTCACCCAGCATCGGATTCGATTCGATTGGACGCCGAACGAACAAACGACGGGATACTTACTGATCCCCGATGGTGAAGGCCCGCGACCAGCCGTCGTGACCGTATTTTACGAGCCGGAAACCGCTATCGGGCTGGGGACTCCCGATCGTGACTTTGCCTTGGAGCTGGCTCGTCGCGGGTTCGTGGTCCTCTCCATTGGCACGACCGAGGCCAGCCAAGCACGCACCTATTCTCTGTACTACCCCAGTATCGAAGACGCTCAAGTCGCACCACTCTCCATGCTCGGCTATGCCGCGGCAAACGCATGGCATGTCCTCGCCAACCGGCCCGAAGTGGATGCACAGCGAATTGGGATTGTGGGTCATTCGTTTGGTGGCAAATGGGCCATGTTTGCATCATGCCTATTTGACAAGTTTGCCTGTGCCGCCTGGTCTGACCCAGGAATCGTGTTCGATGAATCACGCGAAAGCATTAACTATTGGGAGCCATGGTATCTCGGCTATCACCCCAAACCTTGGCGTAAGCGCGGGCTGATCACGGCAGAGAATCCTGCCTACGGGCTGTACCCAGAGCTTCGAGCAACAGGCCACGACCTGCATGAGTTACACTCTCTGATGGCACCGCGTCCGCTGTTGGTTTCCGGCGGCGCCGAAGATCCGCCTCGTCGGTGGGAGCCACTCAACCACTTGATTGAAGTCAACCGCATCCTGGGTTACCAGAACCGGGTGGCGATGACGAACCGGCCCGAGCACTCTCCCAACGAAGAGTCCAACAAAGTCATTTACGCGTTCTTTGAGCACTTTCTGAAACCGTGATCTGTCAATGGACGCGTGCCTCCCACCTCCCTCCAATGCACTCGAACGAGTGTTCCTGCCCTCTCTAGGAGAGACCAATGCCCCTACGATCCAACTCGCCCCCACGATCCAACCGCCGCTCATTTCTGCGAACCGCCACCATCGCGGGCACCGCAATCAGTCTCAATGCCGCGTCTTACTCCCGAGTCTACGGGGCCAACAGTCGACTGAGAATCGCTAGCGTCGGAACGGGTGGGAAAGGTTGGAGCGACCTAATCGGGGTCGCGGCCAGTCCCGTTGTGCAAGTCGTGGGGCTATGCGATATCGATGATTCAGCAGAGCATCTCGGACGGGCTGCCGAGAAGTACCCTGAAGCGAAACGCTATGCGGATTGGCGTCAACTGCTCGATCAGTCTGGCGACATCGACGGCGTATTGGTTTCGACCCCCGACTTCATGCATGCTCCTATCTCGTTGGCGGCGATGCAACTGGGGAAACACATTTTCTGTCAGAAGCCGCTGGCGCACACCGTGTACGAAGTTCGGCAGATGCAGGAGGCGGCAGCCAAGTATCAGCTCGTGACGCAGATGTGCAACCAAATTCAATCCCACACCGCCTACCGTACCGCAGTGGATTGGGTGCATACCGGTAAAATTGGAAAGGTGAAGGAGGTACACTCTTGGCAGGGTGGCTCGCCATCGTGGCCGAGAAACATTCCCCGCCCGCCCGGTAGCGACCCGGTGCCCCCGTCGGTCCGGTGGGATTTGTGGCAAGGCGTCGCGGCAGAGCGACCCTACAAAACAGGTCTGTATCACCCATTCAACTGGCGTGGATGGCAGGCCTACGGTACCGGACAACTCGGCGATTTCGGATGCCATATCATGGATCCCGTCTTCAAGGCTCTGCGTTTGACCTCACCGACGCGACTTACCGCTGAGGCCCCTCCGCTGATGCCTGAAACGTGGACCGATCGCGCGACAGTGCGTTATGAATTCCCAGGCACCGACATGACAGCGGGCTCGACGCTCAAGTTGACTTGGTATGACGCCGTGGGCGCGCGGCCACCGCGAGAGAAACTGGGGCAGATTCCCGCCGATTATGAGTTACCTGGTGCAGGGTCAGTCCTCGTTGGCGAGAAGGGATCACTGGTGATCCCGCACGTAGCCATGCCAAAACTGTTCCCCGAAGACCTCTACACCGCTGCGGAATTGCCCACGGTTGATAGCGTCGACCACTACACACAGTGGGCCGATGCGTGTGTCGGCAACGGCGAAACAACTTCCCACTTCGATTATGCCGGGCCGCTCACCGAGACGGTCCTGTTAGGCACGATTGGGATCCGTTTCCCCATGCAAGAATTGCAGTGGGATGCCAAGTCGCTCGAGATTACCAATCACGCCGACGCTCAGAAGTGGATCACCAAGAAATATCGAAAGGGCTGGGAACCCGCCTGGGTGTAAACGACGATCGCTGTTGGGCAATGAATCGCAAGCAACCATGTTTTTCGAGCCGATGCTCACACACCTCTTAGCTAATTAAGTTTAGTCAGGATCAAGGCGAGTGCCCTCTCACGAACGGAACGCTTCTGGCCAGAGTTCATTCTAGGTCAACGTCGATGTCAACGGCGTTACACCTTGCCCTCCTTTTCCAGTCGAGAAGATTGATTGCGGGGAAGATTTTAACACAGCGCCGCTTTTGCGTAAATTAACTTGACGCTCGTGAATGTGCTCAGTAACATGGCCACCTCCGGTGAAGTCTATTGAGCAGCAAGCTCAAGCTCCACCGATTTTCGATTGTGGCGACCTTTTTCTCGAGGACTCAGCGATGAAAAGAAGGATTTCAAGTGGCTTCACATTAGTGGAGCTTTTAGTGGTCATAGCAATTATTGGCGTGTTAGTGGGCTTATTACTCCCTGCCGTTCAGGCTGCTCGTGAAGCGGCGAGAAGGATGAGTTGTAGTAACAACTTCAAACAGATCGGTTTGGCGATGCATAATTATCATTCAGCTTACGATCAACTTCCACGATATAGCACCGGCACTTGGCGCGACGACGCACCTGACGCCTGGACACCACAGAACACACATAACTCCGGCTCGCTGAGCGCGATGGCCGGTTTGCTTCCGTTCATGGAACAACAAGCTTTATGGCAAATGATCAGCAATCCATCGGTCCAACGGGTGGATGGGGGAACCCAATCGCCGCCGTGGCCTGCGATGGGCCCGGCACCACGGATCAATGGCGGGCGTGACCAATACATTCCTTGGATGACGGAAACGCCTGCGATGCGGTGCCCGAGTGACCCGGGCGTAGGGCTGCCCGCCGGCGGCCGAACGAACTATGCATTTTGTTTAGGTGATGCCTTTCAGGGAACACCCTTCACGCGTCCAATCCGTTGGAGCGGCCCCAATCCGTTTGATGTGATCTCGGGCAGCAAGCAGACTCAAGGCCGCTATGCACGCGGTATGTTCACCCATCGTACCGATCGAAAATTCCGGGACGTTTTGGACGGGTTGGCCAACACAATTGCGATGGGCGAGATCACGACAGATTTGGGCGACAATGACAAGCGAACCACGCTCAATCGAACGTTGGATACGGTGGAATCGAATGTTTCCATTTGTGCGGAGACGGGGCACATCGATCCTCAGCGCCCCTCGTTTTGGTGTGACGGAGTCGACTGTCCGGCACCGTCAGGACCTGGTGCCATGCACAGCCCAAACGATATTTATAACCGAGGAATGATGTGGATGATCGCGTTGCCCACATCTACCGGAATGTTCACGAATCTTCCACCCAACTCGGAGTTGTGCGTGGATCGGTGGACCGAGGGTGGCGGTGCCATCACCGCGAGCAGTCGCCACCAAGGAGGAGCCCATGTTTTGATGGGTGACGGTGCGGTCAGGTTCATCACCGAGTCCATCGAAGCTGGGAATAAGCAGGCCGGACCTGTCAATGCGGGCCAACGAAGTCCGTATGGGGTGTGGGGCGGTCTTGGCACGAGAGGCAACAAAGAAACCGTTTCGCTTGATCAGTAAGTTATCGCCCTGCTAACGTGCAAAAAACTATTAAGGGAGTTCTACCCCTTGATTGTTCCGAGTTCGGGAGTTTCTTCTCGAAATGACATTCAATATTTCACTACTTTTCACACGAATGAACCACATGAAATCGTTTAGTATACTGCTGATATTGTCCATGACGTTCGCATTGATCTCCGGTTGTGGAGATTCCAGTACGGTCATCCAACCCACGGGTGAAGCGCCCGCGACCGAAACGGACAAAGAGATGGAAACGGACGACTACGAAAAAGCAATGAAGAATATTAACTAATCTGGTTTCTATCTTTATGACATTGTGTGTTTCAGTCAAACATACCTACTCCGTTTAGGGGCAAATGTTTTCCTCGGAGACGTTGTGCAGTTTTCTTCACCTTCCTGCTGGGAGGGTGAAGGTTGAACACAAAGCAACATTCAATCTGGGGAGGACATGAGACGTGCAGCCGTAGGACGTTACGGGACTTGTGTTCTTCTGTCATTTGCTTGACTGCGGTCTGTGCTGCGATTGGATGTCGACCAACTGCGGCCCCAATGGTTACGCGGCAACGAGTTCAAACCGACTCGCAATTATCTAAACCGAGTACCACGTCCTCCTCATCTCAAGAGGACGCCGGGCCACAGGTCTCCAAACGTGACCAACGTAATCGCCAAGCGTTTCTGGAGAAATTGAATCAGCTTTTAGATCACCCACAGCGCATTGATACGGACGGCTCTGCAGATCAGACGGTCAAGGCGTGTCTTATTCAGTTCCCTGATGATCCAACGATTTTGTATTCTGTCGCGATGATTCAGAATCGATTGGGGCGCGTTGGCGAAGCGATTCAAACGCTGAAGCAGATTGACTTGCATGAATCGGACGTGGGACCTGCTGCATTGGGAGTGAGGTCAGATTGGCTTGCCCAAACAGGACACTCCGAGCAAGCGATCGCTGGATACCAACTTTTACTCAAGCACTTTCCCGAAGCGACTACTGCACATCGTCAGTTGGCGGCGTTGCTGAATTCGTTGGGCCGACGTCACGAAGCTGCGCAGCATCTTCGCAACCTCGTGCTTTTAGGCGATGTTCGTCAAACCGAACTAGCTTCCTTGCTGGCGATTCAAGACCCATCGCTGACGTCAACGGTGGGTCTCAGTACTGAGCCAGTGCAGAGGCCCGTCACTTGGACCGGACCAATCGCTCGCGCTCAAATTTTGATGGCTTCACACAAGCCACATCTCGCGATTGATCTGTTGTCGGAAGTGATCAACAATTCTGAAACAGCAGCTTCTGCTGAATCGGGATGGAACGCGGCACTAGCACTCATGGGCCGCGCCACGGTGGAAGCCAACGACGAACAAACACTACGGATTTGGTGGGCTCATCTCAATCAAGATCAACTTTTGTTGTCAGATCATTGGTTTGCGTTGAGCAAGCTAGCACACGACGATTTACGCGACACCAACCTAGCGATCTCTTTGATGGCTGAAGCGATCCTTCGCGATCCAACCGATCGCGTGGCCCTTGGATTGCTCGCTAACTGGATGAACGAGACTCAGCAGTATGAGATCGAGCGAAAAATCACGCAACGGATGGAACGGTTGAAGAGAACGGTGATCTTGGGGAACCGAATCGGGGACCGCGGGTCTGAATCATCTGAGAAAACTGCAGGCTTGATCATTAACCTCGCCGATCATCTCGATCACGTCGGACGTGCTTTAGAAGCCAATGCTTGGCGGATGATTGCGACGATGCGGGACGCCAGCGTTGATCAGGCGACGGTGGACTCGCTGAGGCATCGCTATCAAGCTTTGCGAGCTACCGGTACCGGATTCCCAACAGCAACTGTCAGTACGTTCGGGCTTCGTAGCGACGATCCAATTGCGACGCACCAACAAGCGGTCGAAAGAATCGCAGCCATCATCGGCGAATTCAAGCCGATCGATACAGGCAGCGAGGGTCACGTCGACACATCGGAAAAGTTCGCAGCAGTCGTACGTTTTGTCGACAAGGCACGTGAGCGACATCTCCATTTTCGCTATAAGAATGCCAGCCCTCCACTTCCACGAGACTTGCAAATCTTTCAGCAGTTCGGAGGCGGCGTATGCGCATTGGACTTTGATCACGATGGATGGGTTGATTTATTTTTTGGACAGGGCGGCTGTGAGCCAAGTCGCAATGCTCCAGCGCCAGCTTCCAGTGAAACTTCCAACCGATTATTTCGGTCGGCTGCTGGCATGTTCAAGGATTGCTCCAAGCCCTCCGGCATTGAGGATGGGTACTTCACGATGGCCGTTGCCTCGGGTGATCTGAATCAAGATGGCTGGCCAGATTTGTTGGTCTGTAACTTTGGACACAACGAGTGTTTAATCAACAACACCGATGGAACTTTTTCTCGTGCGGAGTTTCCTGCATGGACGAACGATCGAGCTTGGTCCGCTGGTGGTGCTGTTGCCGATCTGACGGGAAATGGTATTCCCGACATCGTTGAAATTCGGTATCTCGATGACCCTCGGGTCTTTGAGTCACTGCCAATCAGCGAACACGGGCGCGCAATCGACTATAGGGGGCCCGAGTCTTATGTCGCTGCCCACGATGTCTTGCACTTGCAATCGAGCACCCAGCAGTGGAGGGAGGAGGTCTTTCATCGTGAAGAAATTCCTGCCCCTAGCCTGGGCGTCGTTGTCGGCGATTTCGATAATCAAGTCGGTAACGAGATCTTCATCGCCAATGACACCAAGCCAAATCGACTTTGGAAGCGTGAGCCAACTTCCTTGCGGGTAGGTTCGACCGGTGGGGACGCATACGAATGGATCGACTTGGCCAAGATTCGCGGTTGTGCCTACTCATCGCTCGGCGGAAGCGGGGCTTCAATGGGCGTCGCCGCTGCTGATTTCGATCGAAATAATCGGATCGACTTTCACGTAACCAATTTCCTTAACGAACCGGCGCATCTCTATCTGCAAGGCGCGGACGGAGTTTTTAACGACCTAGTTGCCGCCAGCGGCCTTGCGAGCGAGAGCATCCCTGTGCTTGGGTTTGGGACTGTCGCTCTTGATTTTGATAACGACGGCGATGAAGATCTCGCGGTGCTCAACGGCCATATTGAAGATCTAAGTCATCTTGGTATTGCTCACAAAATGCCCGCTCAGTTATTTTGCCAAGAACATGCAAGGTTTGAGATGGTAGCGACGGCGGGTGATTGGGCAAAACCTTCAATCGGACGTGGGCTTATTCGCACCGACCTGAACCGAGACGGGCTGGTCGATATGGTTGCTATGTTCCAAGACCGCCCAGCCGCATTGCTAGAAAACCAGACGATTAACCAACGAAACGGTGGCTGGTTACAAGTTCAATTGACCGGCATCGACAGCGAACGTTCTGCGGTCGGCGCGAGAGTCTTGGTCGAGTGCGGCGGCACGAATCAAACCCGGTGGTTGACCAGCGGCGACGGGTATGCGTGCCAGCACGAATCGGCACTCTTCTTTGGTGGATTTCCGAAGGGAGAAGGACTCCAGTTAACAGTTTATTGGCCTTCGGGGCACCAAGATTCTTTCAAGAATGTAAGTAGCGATCAGGCTGTACTAATAGTAGAGCGGCAATTTTTATGGGCCGTTGAGCCGTGAATCATTTACTGAGAATCCAAAGCTGTCGACCGACCGAAGCACGCTCCCTGTTCCTCGGTGCCCTAGTTGCAATGACGATCGTCGGTGCCGGTTGTGGGCCGAAAAAATTGGTGGATCGGCACACATCGCAGTTATTCAGGTGGCAAGATTCATTGTCCAAAAGCGATCCGAAAGCAGTCGCCAAGGGTAATTCCCGCGATTGGGAAATACTGCCCGAAGGATCGATCGGTTCGGATGCCTGCGTTGAATGCCATCGACCTCAGGTGGAGGCGTTTAAGCGGACGGCTCACGGGAACTCGATGCGACGCATACAGCCCGAAGATTTGCCGCCCCCAGGTCACTTCCGCAAAGGCGATTCGTCTCGGATATATGAAGCGGAAATCATTGCGACTGGGATGCAACACCGAGAGTCGGTTCTTTCAGCACAGGGGACCCCTCTTGCCGAAAATTCGCTCGAGGTAGGCCTTGAGATTGGGTCCGGTGCTCACGCTCACACCTACCTTGGGCAGCAGGATGGTTATTGGATCGAGTCACCGCTTACGTGGTATCACGAATCAGTCGGTTGGGAGCTGTCACCGGGATTCGATGGTGATGATACGGCCATGTTTGATCGCACCGTTACAACGACATGCGTGTTCTGCCACGCGGGACAAATCCGGGCCGATGTGGCTCGAGCGAATCAGTTTGCTGTTTCGCACGCGAGTATCTCTTGTGAACGTTGCCATGGATCGGGTGCGGATCACGTCGCCGCTGAACGAGGCGATGAGAAGATAGATCCAATGAAACGAACGATCGTTCACCCGGGAGAAATTCCGAGAGCGGAACGGGAAGCGATCTGCAGTCAATGTCATTTGCAAGGGATCGTTTCGAGTTCATCTAGCAACTTTGATCGCTGGGACTTTCGGCCTGGCAAACTGCTTTCTGACAATGTCACCG
Source organism: Allorhodopirellula heiligendammensis (assembly GCF_007860105.1). NCBI lineage: Bacteria > Pseudomonadati > Planctomycetota > Planctomycetia > Pirellulales > Pirellulaceae > Allorhodopirellula > Allorhodopirellula heiligendammensis. The sequence continues at coordinate 2,091,615 of NZ_SJPU01000002.1, read as the reverse complement.
AATATCAACTTCGCGGTGATCAAGAAACCTTTCGCATTGTCGGTCATACCGAACAACTACATCGAAGCGAGTGCTTTCTGCAGACCGAAGAGCTCTCGTGCGTGACCTGTCACGATCCTCATCCGACGACCGTAACGGCAATCGTTTATCGAGAGATTTGCCTAGGATGCCATACCTCACCGTCAACCAAATGCGCGGTGCCAGAAATAGTTCGGATCGAAACGCAGCACGATCAATGCGCAACTTGCCACATGCCGAAGCGATCGACCAACGTTACTCACGCAGCATTACACGACCACCGAATCGCGGTCCATGACCGATCATATGTTCTTGCAAAACAATCTATTCCGCCGTCAGAATCTAGTTCGGTTGCCGACAGTCCGCAGCTTGTCGCAATATCCTCAACGAATCGGCTGGACAACACCGAGCGGGACCGCCGTCGTCTACTCGCGTTGCATTCGCTAGCGACCAGCGGTGACTTGCCTAAAACAATGGAAGACGAATATCGAATTGCGCAACGCGAACTGGTCGAGCTTTTTCAATCTGGCGTCACAGACGCGAGTGTCAGGACGACGCTCGCAAATACGTATCTGGCGGCTGAACAATGGCAAGTGGCTGAGAAATTGGCACAATCGGTCATTCGATCTGAGCCCGTGGGTTCGCACACCTACATCGGCGCGGCGGATGTGTTGGCGCGGCACGCACTGAGGACTCAGGACAACCAAGCGGCGATATCTTGGTACCACCAGTTGACTCAAATGCGTCGAGTTTCTGGAGATCACTTTATGCTGGGCGTTTGCGAACTTAATGCAAACCAAACCCAGTCCGCAATCCTTGCGTTTGAACAAGCCCTTCGGATTGACGCGACGCTTGTAATCGCACACGAATACCTTGCCCAAGCCCTTCGTGCTGCAGATGAGATTGAACGCTGCCACTTGCACGAGCAAGTCGCCCGTGAACTTCGAACTCTGGCCCACGATTAAATCGACGTTCGTACTCGCACGCATCGTCTCGTTTTTACTGGGGGCCTGCTGTCGCTGCCGCGACTTTGATTTTCCGAACGACTCTCTCCGACTTAGACGCGGCGCCCTTGGACGTAGATCTGCTGGATCTTTAAGTCAGGGTCCAAAACCAGTAGATCAGCTCGCTTGCCTGGAGACAGGCTGCCGGTTTCGTGATCGATCCCGGCTCGCTCTGCAGGCGTCAGCGAAGCCATACGGATCACCTCAGGCAGCGTCGCAGAGGTGGATTGGGCGAAATGAGCTACCATCTGATCCATGCCCTGGACGGAGCTGGCCAAGCTGCTGCGGTCGAGGGTCCAGCCCACGTTGCCATCGCTGAACAGCCAGCCCCCCGAATCACGATGCCCGAAAACATATTCCCCTGGTGGCATCCCGTAAGCCCGATTGGCATCGGTGACTAGGCAGAGCCGATCGGGACCTTTCATGCGATAGGCGAACTCCAGCAACTCCGGCGCCAGATGGCAACCGTCGGAGATCACCTCGGTGCTCATCGCAGCTTGCATTAATACAAACTCTGTCATGCTCGCTTGCATCGGCACCTGAAATCGCGCCCGCAGCGAGGGGACGCTACTCATCGCACACCAGAAATGGTCGACGTGCCGCATGCCAGCGTCGAAGGCCGCCTGCATCTCCGTCCAACTGGAATTGGAATGACCGCAGGTGATCAAGCACTTCTTTTCGGCAGCCATACGGTAGAAGGAGGTCGCCCCAGGGAGCTCAGCGGCACAGGTGGCGATGCGAACAAAATCACGATCGAAGTACGATTGATATTCATTCTGTTCGGGATCGCGCCGCCCGTTGGCATCGTGGCAGCCGACCTTGCCGGCTGCGAAAAAGGGACCGTACAAATGGATGCCGGGCAGGTGCGGTAGCGCCGTTGTATTCGCGAGGGGAGACGCATTCGCTAGATGTTGCAATGACTCTTGAGAAACAGATTGGCAGGCGTCAATCATCCGGTGGATCAACTGCGGGCTTCCCGTCGTCGACGTCGGGAAGATGGTTGTCGTTCCGCCCCGCAGGTGTGCGGCAGCGGCGGTGCGAACGGCGTGCTCGTCGCCGTCCATGAAATCCGCTCCATCGCCGCCGTGAACATGCAGGTCCACGAACCCAGGCGACAGATACACTCCTTGCAAGTCGATTATTTCGCTGTCCTCGGGGATGGGCTGCGAATCCCCGACGGATTCAATCTTGCCTTCGCGGCAAATCACGACTGCGTTAGAGAGCAGATGATCGGCCAGAATCGCCGTGCCTCCGACGAATACCAAGGGTTTGGCAGCGGAGCTTCGATCGACACCAGATTCCATCACGACCTCACTGAGTTGCGGCTCATCCGACAGTAGCGAACGGATGGTCTAAGATGCAGATTTTTTGAGCTCAAGTGTCGGGCTACTCAAGTGTCGGGCTACTCAAGTGTCCGGCTACGCTGGCTCATTCGGTCGGCGGTTCGGTGTCAACGGCAGTAGGATCGTCCGACGGTGCTAAGACGATCTGCTTCGAGAGTTCCTTGCCATGCCGCCAAATCTTGATGTCTTGAGTCGAGCCTACGGGTTGCTGTTCGACGGCTTGCTGCAATGCTCTGGAGCGTTGCACCCGTTGACCGGCGAATTCTAAAATAACGTCCATGCTTTGGAGGCCTGCCACCTCAGCGGCTGAGTTCTTGATGACCTGGGCAACGAGCACGCCTAGATAAGTCGGCATGCCAACTTTCTTGGCGAGCTTGGGGTTCAGATCTGCGAGGGTCACACCGATGGCGGCCCGGCGCACCCGCTGGAACTCAGCCAGCTCGCGGGCGATCCAGTGGGCCTGGTTGATGGGAATGGCAAAGCCGATGCCTTGGTAGCCGCCATTGCGGGTGGCGATGGCGGTACTGATCGCGATCACCTCACCGTCAAGATTGACCAACGGACCGCCAGAATTGCCGGGATTGATGGCCGCATCAGTTTGGAACAGTCGCCCGCGACGGATCTTGCTGATGCTGCGATGCTTGGCGCTAATGATGCCCGCACACACGGTGGCCTCCAGTTTAAATGGACTGCCAATGGCGAGAACCCAGTCGCCAATCTCGATAGGGTCAGAATCGCCCATCGTCGCAATTGCCAGGTCGCGTTCGCTCGAGAGTCGCAGCACTGCGACATCGCTGTCCGGATCACCATAGACGTTTTCAGCGACCAGTTCACTCTCGTCGGGAAACTGCACGACGACGCGTTTTGCACCGGTGATAACGTGATTGTTGGTGATCACCCAATACGTCTTCGCAGTGCCGCTGTCGGCAGTTGCTGGAGTCGACGGTTCACCAGTGGGCATCAGGTCGACGATCACGCCGGAGCCCAATCCGGTCAACTGATACCCTTCATCCTCCGTTTGCGGAGGCGGCGCGGGGCCGAAGGTTTCGTCGTCGGGTGGAGCGGTTTCGTCGTCGTCGGGGGTGTTGTCCTGCGGGTTGGATTGCTGTGAGTTTTGGCCATAGGAGTACACCGTCACCACCGCGGGCGTCGCCTCACGGGCAGCATGGCGAAATGCTTCGGATAGGGCTCGCGCATCACTTTTAAAAATATCTTCTTGTTCGGTGTCCTGGTCTGCTGCATCGCTGTCAGCTTTCGTTTCCCTGGCGTTGGTTGGAGACGAGGGACCAAGTGTCTCGACGGACTCTGCCGGAGTGCCTGGCAATGTCACAATCTCCTGCGCCGCGGCGAGCGCACACATGAGCGTGATGACGAGGGTGCAGGTGAGCGCGGAGAACGCTCGGTAAGCGGTCGTTTGGTGTAGTGGCAGCATGGACACAATTTCTCGGAGCGTCAAAGGGGAACTCAGGCTGCAGGGATTCTAAGGGATTTACCACTGCAGCGGATAGGTTCGCAGTCGGAAAAGATGGTTTGGTCGACAGCTGCCGGCGACACTCAGGGCAGCGAGCGGATTGCCTGGCGGTTCGTCTTTGCTACACTACATGTGCCATGAAGGCGGAATCGACTCCTCTCGTTCAGACGGCTATCTATGTCCAGTATCTCCGCTCGCCCATCCCAATTAATGGCTGCGTCCGAATACGACGCTCCCACCGAAGACGAAGTTGTGCGGTTGGTACATGCGGCTATTTCGGCTCGCAATCACGCTTACGCCCCGCACAGCCATTTTTATGTGGGTGCAGCAGTGCTGCTGCACGATGGCCGGATTATCGAGGGATGCAATGTGGAGAATGCTAGTTTCTCTTTAACGCAGTGTGCCGAACGGGTCGCCGTGACCACTTCGGTGGCGGCCGGATACCGCAATTTTCGGGCGATCGCGATTGCCAGTGTGGGGGGGGCGATGCCATGTGGTGCGTGCCGCCAAGTCCTCGCGGAGTTTGGAATGGACGTGTTCGTATACACTGTCGATGTCATCGACGGCGAACAGAAAAAACGGCGTCTTTCGGAATTGCTACCCGACGCGTTCTCGAATACCGACCTCGCCTCGTCCTGAATCCGCCGGCAACCGCAACGGATCACTTCGCTCGCATCTCCGCTGCGACTACCTTTGCACGCTCCGGGCACTCTCGACCAGGTCCGTGACGGTTTGTCGAAGCAATGCTTCGCGGCCGAACTCCATGCCCAGAGAGCGGATCTTGTCCGTCACAATCTGATGCTTGGGCAGTTTCGACTCTCCGGCGATCTCAGACGAACTCTGGGAGATTTCTTTCGCCATCGTCGCGACTTCGAATTCCGAAATGTAGCGATCGTAGCAATTGAAGGCTTCGCCTTTGATTCCATCGGCGGTCAGGAGAATGCTGATCGCCTTGGCAACGTCGGCGGCGTGGACCTCTTTTCCGCCACGCGAGCATTCCACATTCTCACCATGAACGACTTTCGTGATCAAGTCATACCACTTGCTTTTCTCGGCGGGATGGTTGACTCCATAAACGCCCGTGGGACGCACGGCACAGATGGGGAAATCTTGCCCGAGTCCAAAGCTATGAACGAACTTTTCGATGGCTGCTTTATGGGCACCGTAGTGGCTGGCGGCCCACAAGGGGTGCGTCTCGTCGAGAGGACGATCGGTGAGTATTTTGTCGTGGACGGCGCAGGTGGAGACGACGACGAACCGTCCCACGCCAGCATCGCGAGCTGCCTCAATTAACTTCAGCGTACCCACGACATTCTTCTCAATAAACTCAATGAGATCGCCTTCGGCACCCATGAATCCCTTGCCCGGGCGATACAGTGCCGCGTGGACGACCGCGTCGCAGTCCACTACTAGCCGATCGGCTTGCTGGCGGTCACCCAGATCGCCCTCCACCCAGGTGAGTTTGTCGATCGATTCAAAGCCTTGCCGGTCACTCGATGCGCGGTGCCAGCAGCGGAGCGAATGTCCCTCACTATCGAGTTGGTTGACGATGTATCGGCCGATGAAACCTGTGGCGCCGGTGAGTGCTATCCGCATGTGGATGTCCTGTGGTGTGGTAGTGATCGCATTGATAAGCCGAATCTGTGCGAGACGCCGGCGGGCGTCTCTGAGAGGGACACGACTACTTGTTGGGTGCCAGTGCGGGCTGGAGGTCACCGGCATCGGCCGTTGGCGTGGCGTCGGCGGAGAGATCACCAATCGCGTACTGGATGCCGTCGAGTATATGGCTCAGCATTGCTGGGTTTTCAAATGTTTCATTGCGGTGACCGAAGTTGGTGTAGAAGATGCGTCCGTCACCGGCGGTACGAATCCACGACACGGGCACCTCACGCGGTCCATCGGCGATGCGGTTGGCCACATCCGCTTGATTCATATCCAAGCTCACGAGCAAACGTAGCACCTGGGGGCCTTGATACGTGCTGGGTTGGTACTGATAGATTTCGTCGCGATGCCAGAACCCGTGGCCACCAAAGGCCCGGTTCAGTGCATGGTCCGGGTCATCGAGCTTGAATGCCCAGTTACCGCCCGCGCCCCAGGGGTGTCCGCCGAACTGGCCGCCGATAAGTGCTCGGCACTTTGGGAAATCACCAAAGTTGTCGCTGGCGGCGTGGATGCCGGCCAGCCCTTTGCCAGCGGCGATAAAGTCCAGCAATGCATTCTGCTGCGATGGTTTTTGAAACTGCATTCCGGTCGTGTTGTTCAACAGCACGAGATCATACTGCTGAAGGTTTTCAGGAGTAAACACATCATAGGTATCGGCGAAATCAACGTCAAAGGCACGCGTCTTTTCAGCCATCGCTCGGATGGCCTCGTTAGCGTGCGGAATCGATCCGTGGATAAATCCCTCGCAGCGATAGAAGACGAGGATCTTACGAGCCGCCTGGGGCTTGACCGTCGGTGCCTGTGGCACGGCATCGAGGATGGCCTGCTTGGTGTCATCGGTTAGCGGCTTGAACACTTCCGATTTCTTCTTCTGCCACGGATCCACGCTGTCTTGCGCGGTGACTCGGTTCGTCCAGAGCGCGAGCGGAAAGAGCGTGAGGACAATCAGCAGGCGGGGAAGCGTTATCATGGGAAACTCAGTGGGGAGATGGGAAGGGACGACTGTTCAGACAGGAAACGATTCGCGGACAAGGAGTTGGTCGACCTCGTTGCTGACGATGACTCCGTAATTGATGGCACCGAGCCAGCCGCTCATGATGATGCCGACGCTGCCGGCGTGGTACATACCGCTGATCTGTTGTGCCAACGCCCGGCTGACGGCGAGCCCTTCGAACTTGGTTCCAAAGCTGGCTCCCGATTCGTGCATGGTGTAGTGCTGGAATGTTCGTGGCGTGGCGGCTTCGGCGCGATCGATTTTATCACGCACGCCGGGGATGTATTTCTCGAGGGCATCTATGGTGGACTCGACCAGGTCTTGCTTGCTCGCTTCGTAGTCGGCTGGATTGAGATCCGCCCAATCGGACCAATTCGCGTTGGTGCTGCTGACGATCGCGAAACGCTCTTTTTTGGTTGGGCGTGTACGCGGGTAGTAGAAGCTGAAGGTTCGCGAGGTGATATCACGGCTGAGCAGCAAGTCGGTACGGAACTCTTTCGCGGTGCTGGTGAAAAACAGATCACCGCTGGATTCATCGATCTCCTCACCGGGCTTGAGGGCCATGTACACCTGGGTACTCGAGTTGTTCAGACGCACCGCCTCGGTTTGCTCGACGAAGTCGCGATCGAGTTTCTCGGGGCCGATCATCTTAAGAATTGTGGTACGGAGATTGGCATTGCTAACGACGGCGCGGCACCGGATGGAACGGCCGTGGACACGCACACCAGCCACGCGAGGACCCTGAACGGCGTTTTCCGAAACTTCAATTTGATCGACCGGGCAATTGATGCGAATGTCGACACCGTTGGCGGTAAGTTCCTTCTTCATCCGTGCGATGAGGTCGTCTGTGCCGCCCTCATAGATGAAGACGCCCTTGCTCATGAAGTTACTGAAGACGATACCGTACGTGATCGCGGGGTCTTCGAGCGTCGAGCCGTTGGCGTACGTGATCGGTTCCATCAGCAATCGCACGACGTCATCACGACCGGGAAAGAACCGATCGAAAAGTTGCCGAGTCGTGGTGGCTTGGTCGTCGTAGAAATTCATTCCCCGGGCAGTATCGAAGAACTCGTTGACGGTTGCCTCTTCGATCCCAAAGCGAGTCGTCAGCAGACGCGTGAAGTCGTCACGGTTGAATGTCGTCGTCAGCGAAAATTGCGGGTTATCAAATCGAATGTTCTTGAGCTGGACAATGCGGTCGGCAATATCGCGACTCCAATACCGCCGACACGACTTGATCATGCCGTGGGGAAAGCCGTGCAGTGAAATGTCGAAGGTATGGCCGCCCGGGCGCAGGAACCAAGTTGCCAACCCACCGAGCTTATAGTGCTGTTCGAGCAGCAACACACGGTGTCCGGCCCGTCCAAGAATATTGGCCGAGGTCATCCCTGCTAATCCGCTGCCGATGACGACGACGTCGTACTCGTCAGCAATCCCTTTGAGAAAATCCTTGGCCATGAATTTTGACTTCAGTTGGTAAACGTAGAGGGTGGGGGAATCGGGGAGTGCCGCAGAGCACACCGAAAATGCGAGCGTTAACGATTGTAAGGAAATTCCGCTGTCCGTCGCGGGGATGCTTCCAGAAAAGGGATCGAACCGGCTCGCCGATTGCTAGGCAGTGATTGGATTGTCGGGGCGTTGAGTCTTTGACGCTCCAACGCTACCCTGCGAGCACCGCTGTGAAGTATTTTTCGTAGCATCCGTCGCCAGACGGTGGAGAATCGCAGCCCATTCAAAATCCACGCTCTGGCGAGCGTAGCTACCCCTCATTGTTGAAGACGTGATCGCTCCAAATTCGGCCTCCAAACTTCCTGACGACCAGCGGATTGTCATCACGGGCATTGGTTTGACCTCGCCCAATGGCAATGATTTAGCCTCTTTTCGCGAGGCGCTGCTGGAAAAACGCAGCGGCGTCCAGCCGTACGAGATCCGCTACTTCGGCAAGACCCTTGCGGGAATTTGTGATTTCAACGCGACGAAATATCAGTCCAAGAAGGATATTCGCCGTGGCACCCGAGCGGGCAGTGTGGGCGTTTATACCGCCAATGAGGCGATCGCGGACTCTGGCTTGGATTGGGAGAATGTCGACAAGTCGCGAGTCGGTATCTACGTCGGCGTGACCGAACATGGCAACGTCGAGACCGAAAACGAGATCTACATTATCAAGGGATTTGATTACGACACGAGCTGCTGGTCGCATCACCATAACCCGCGCACCGTTGCTAACAATCCTGCGGGCGAAATCGCTCTAAACCTCAGCATCACGGGGCCGCATTACACGATCGGCGCCGCCTGCGCGGCGGGAAACGCTGGGATCATCCAGGGAGCCCAAATGTTGCGGCTGGGCGAATGTGACTTGGCGATCGCCGGGGGCACCAGCGAAAGCATCCACACATTTGGCATCTTTGCGAGTTTTAATAGCCAAAACGCACTCGCAACCCATGCGGATCCGACGGCGGCCTCGCGACCATTTGACAAGAAGCGGAATGGCATTGTCGTCGCGGAAGGTGGCTGTTTGTACACTCTTGAGCGGCTAAGTGATGCGAAAGCTCGAGGAGCGCAACTCTACGGCGAGCTGGTGGGGTACGCCATGAATACTGACGCCACCGATTTTGTGTTGCCGAATCCAGAGCGGCAAGCGGAGTGCGTGCAGATGGCCCTGAACAAGGCGGGCTTGGAGCCTAATCAGATTGATATTCTCAGCACGCATGCCACCGGTACGATGAGCGGCGATTCGCAGGAATGCAAAGCTCTGCGATCGGTTTTCGGGAACTGTGACAATGTCCGGATCAACAACACCAAGAGCTACATCGGGCATGCGATGGGCGCGGCCGGGGCGTTGGAGTTGGCAGGCAATTTAATGGCGTTTCGGGACGGTGTGGTGCATCCGACGATCAATGTCGATGAGCTCGACCCGGATTGTGATTTGCCGGGTCTGGTGCTCAATGAACCCCAGCAGAAAGAGCGTGTTGATTACATTCTCAATAATTCGTTCGGGATGTTGGGTATTAATTCCGTGGTCATTATCGGTCGGCTTTGATCGCATAGGCCTTGTGCGATTGCCCTTCGCCCCTGAAACTATTGCCCCCGTGGTCCCCTTCCCTTCCCTCACGTCCACCCGCGTCCATGACCCCCGCTGAAATTCGCGTTGAAATCTTAGACATCCTCGAAGACATCTCCCCCGATGAGGATCTTGATGGTCTCGACGATCAGAAACCATTTCGAGACCAACTTGAGCTCGATTCGATGGATTTCCTTGATATTGTGATGGAGTTGCGCAAGCGGCACCGGGTGCAGATTCCTGAAGAAGACTACGGAAATCTCGCCAGCATGCATTCGACGGTGACCTATCTCGAACCCAAAATGAAAGATCTCTAAGCGAGCATCTTGATGAAGTGAGCTCAGACGCGTCGGCGGCGGCGCGGGGCAATGTCGCCCGGTGCCTGCCGGTATTTGGCTCACCGCCGCGGTACCAGAGTCGGTACGACACATCGGCGTAACGGCCTCTGCCCAATCCGGGATTCCACTGTCCGTCGACCGTGGCTACGATGGATTCGAGCCGGTTCATTGCCCTGTTCTTCATGCCTCGGTCGCTCGTTGGGCTTCCCTCTATCCTCTCGCACGTAGCTCGACGCTAGCAGCACGAAGCTAATAGCTAGAAGCTAAAAACATAGCTTCCCATGTACGATACGATCATCATTGGCGCGGGCATGAGTGGCTTGGCTGCCGGTATTCGGCTAGCTCATTTCGATCAACGCGTCTGCATCCTCGAGCGGCATTACACGATCGGCGGCCTGAATTCGTTCTATCGGATGGGCGGTCGAGATTATGATGTTGGACTGCATGCGATGACCAATTTTGCTCGCAAAGGCGACAAACGCGGTCCGCTCGCCAAGCTGATTCGGCAGTTACGATTTGGTTGGGAGGACTTCAAACTCGCCGAGCAGATCGGCTCTTCGATCCGTTTTCCAGGCGTTTCACTGGACTTCAATAACGATATCGAGTTGCTCGAAAATGAGATTGCGTCTCGGTTCCCTGATCAGATCGATGGTTTTCGTGCCCTCTGTGGATCGCTCTTGGACTATTCCGACATGGATGGCGGCTCACCAGAGTTCATGCGTAGCGCTCGGGAAGTGCTTGGTGAACATCTCAGCGACCCGTTGCTGATTGAAATGCTGCTCTGTCCGTTGATGTGGTACGGCAATGCACGTCAAGACGATATGGATTTCGGCCAATTCTGTATCATGTTTCGCGCCTGCTATCTCGAGGGGTTCGGACGTCCCTACAAGGGCGTGCGGACAATCCTGAAGAATCTCGTGCGAAAATTCCGAGGGCTCGGTGGCGAATTGAAGTTGCGTCACGGTGTCTCACGCATTCACGTTGAAAACGGTCGGGCGGTCGGCGTCGTGCTTGATGACGGCACCGAAATTGAAGGCAAGCGGATCCTGTCGTCGGCGGGCAATATTGAAACGATGCGGATGTGCGATGACATCACGACGCCTGAAATTGCGAAGGCGGGCCAGCTATCGTTCATTGAGTCGATCAGCATTCTCGACCGGGATCCTCAAGATCTGGGCTTTGACCGCACAATCGTGTTTTACAACGACACGGAAAAGTTTCATTGGCGGCGGCCTGACGACCAGCTTTGCGACGCCAGGACGGGCGTGATCTGTAGCCCCAACAACTACATCTACGATGCCGATGAGGGGCGATTGCCCGATGGCGTCGTGCGAATCACAACGTTGGCCAATCACGACCGTTGGTGCGAGTTGTCCGACGCGAAATACCAAGCTGAGAAGGTGACTCAGTACGATGTCGCAGTCGCTTCGGCGGTGCGCTTCATGCCTGATTTTCGCTCGCACGTGATTGCGACGGATGTGTTCACACCAAAAACCATTCGTCGTTTCACATTTCACGACAACGGCGCGGTGTATGGTGCGCCCGACAAGCAGCTTGATGGCTGTACCCATCTTCCGAATCTCTATCTGTGCGGAACTGACCAAGGCTTTGTCGGCATTGTTGGGGCCATTGTCAGTGGGATCAGCATGGCCAACCGCCATTGCCTGCTCGAAGACGCGTAGCCGCCCTACTGGTTGGGAATTTCGCTTCTACCGATTTAGCACCGCCCAGCCAGAGCCGTATCGCGGTTAGCGGGCGCCGGTCAGTTCATACGAAAAAACCCCGCATGACTTTCATCACGCGAGGTTTCAAATGGTTGTCTAAGCTCACAGCCTCGTCGAGGCCATTGGATTAGATGTCGGAAGCTTTTTCAGCTGCGTCGGATGCTTTGTCAGCGGCATCAGCGGCCTTGTCAGCTGCTTCGTCCGCGGCATCAGCGGCCTTGTCGGCTGCCTTGTCAGCCGGTGGAGCTGGTGGCGCATCTTTTTCGTCGCTGCTGCTAGGCACAGCATCGCCGTCGGTGGTCGACTTGGCTTCTGCTGCGGCGTCGTCTTTCGCATCAGCTTCGTCGGACTTCGAATCTGCCTTCTCTTCAGCAGCAGCTTCGCTGGTCGTGCTCACGCTACCAGGAACGAGTGTTTCGCCAGGAGCGAGCTCGATACCTTGGGCGCTTGCAGAAACGCCTGCGTCAGACGATTCCATTACCGAGCTGCCACCGCAACCGACACAGCCAGCACCCGTTTGTGGTGCGACTGCGGGAGCTGCATCGCCACAGCATGGCTGGGCAGGTTTCGCATGATGATGGCCGTGGTGGCCATGGTGTGCGTCGCCGCCACAGCAAGGCTGAGGTGCTGGCTCGCAGCACGGCGCTGGTGCAGGTTCACAGCATGGTTCAGGTGCTGGCTCGCAGCAAGGTTCTGGGGTGGGCTCACAGCATGGCTGTGGAGCAGGCTGGCAGCATTTGTGCTTTGCAAACAGTTTGTGGAACAAACCGGCTTCAGCAGGACTGCTCAAGACTACCGAGGCGCCTACGAGCAATGCGAAGGCGGCCGTTCCTTTCACCAAATTCCGACTCATCTAAATCTCCCAAAAGTTTCGGAGTTTTCGGTGCGATCCGAGTTCGCACACTAGAAACAAATGAGGTGCAACCGAGCACCTCTGTGAATTTTTTCACCAATCGATGCCACACGCTGCGGACCGACCGAGACAGAGACGAAACGACGCTCACTGATTCCAATGAACAGCTTTGCGGTAACTTTACCGCTTTCGTTCTGCGTTGTTGCCTACAGTAGCCACGTTAAAGACAATGTCAATTGCCTAAACTCCCTAAATCTACAACTCGACGAGGCGGCTGTTGCATTCTGCAGAGGTTAACCTCTGTGGTGGAGCAGCTACCACTTCGCAGGCAAAGTGGTTTGGGGGGAGTTAGCAATCGCTGTGCCAGACGGCAGCATGCTGAGAGAAGAGTCTCGGCGGGGACGCGAGCACCGCCGCGAGATAGATTTTAGACGCCTGCCAGCTCTCTGCGCCTCAGCAAGGGAATCGCAAGATCCCTAGCTGTCAAATCAGCGGTAGTGTTGCGTCCGCTACCGGGAGTGTTCGGCGATCGGCCATTGCGGTCGAATGCACGTCACCGACCCGCGCTGGAAGACCCCAGCGTGCGCGATCATGGGACGGCCGAGGAGTACTCGACCAAACTCAGCGGACGGGAGGGGCTTCTTCAGCAGCTGGCGAGGTTGCCGTTTGCGTCTCGGGTTCGCCGCCGAGAATTTTTGCCATTTGCTCGCCATTTTCGAAGTCGAGCACCATCGGAGGTTCGTCGGCACTCATTTCCAGCACGAGTCCGGAGATTTTCCAGCCGTCCTGTTGGTGCATCACCGACCATACGACCTGGTAGGTTTGTGGCTCAGCTGTCGAATCATTTTCTGCTGCTGGCTCGGTCCAAATGCAATGCACTAATCGCCCGCTGACGTTCGCTCCAGCGACCGAGGCATCGATCGGCATGGGCGTGCTACGAGTAACTTTAAACTGGGCATCGGGGGATCCAATGGGCTGGACGACCTGCCCAATGCGTTTCAGTTCAGACTGGGCGAGGTCAGTTAGCAGGGACATCGCATTATGATTTTCACCGCCTCGCCGAATGCGGTCGAGGAAATGGCTCACCACCGCCTCAGCCTCAGAAGCCTGCTCGGGGGTTTGCTTGACCGCGACGGTTGTGGGAGCGGCGGCGGCTGGCGCGGTGGCGGTTTCCTGCTTGCTACAGCCACTCTGTGCCGCACCGATGGCGAGCACGAACAAACATCCATAATGTGCGATTTGACGCTTCATTTGATTGATTACCGTCGAGGATCCAGTGATTGATTCGGAGAACGTCGAGATCGTGTGAGTCGATCGATCTACTCATGTACAAACTGAACTCATCAGGGGTCAAGATCGAACCTGTGCACTCCCCTCCCGGGCCCTCCCGGGCCCTCCCGGGGCGCATGACCGGGTTTGTGGCGAGGATTGGGCTCGGCTTGAAACTACAATCAGGAGCGTGCAGCCTGGAGGTCACACTCCCGGTGGTTCCTTTGAAAAAATTGGTCCATCCGGGTTTGTCGTGGGTCACTCCAGCATGTTGGATTTGAGAGGATCGCGGTGGCGTCCGAAATGGGCGATGCCGTCCCAGGATAAACGCTGACGGCGGACGCATCCGCGCCAAGCGAAGTCACCTTTCGGCTCATGTGCGACCGAGATATTCCTCGGCACATCGTCAGACCACTACGCGATCGGTTTGATTTCAAAACCGGGACGATATTCACGCCGCAAAAACTGATTGGCCAGGTCAGCATGCTCGCCCGTAAATCGCTCTGTAGCCGGGTCGTGCTCGAGCACTGGACTGGAGAGTAAATCCCCCGTATCGGCGCCGAATGCAGCCAGCGGCGCGGTCATATCACCGACAATTGCTTGCCATTGCGGCAGATCACTGACCCGGGTGAGTTGCTCGGCGTTAAACGCTCCGCTGGCACGGAAGGCAACATTGGCCAAATTGCACCAGCCGGTACTGTAGTGACCATTCTCAATTGGGGCTGCCAAGCTGTCGGCATCGCGGCTGCGGACGGCGTCGACGAAGTTCTTCATATGGGCTGGAACCGTATCGACGTCAGCCTTGAACTTCCGGATGTGTTTGCCATCGGCATCATACGCATTACCTTGGCCGCGTTGCCCCAGATAGGTGCCACCTTCACAGACGACCGCATAACCGCTGCCGGGAGCATCCATTTGCATTTGCCCCTTGGCCTTCCATGCCCCTTTCGCGCCAGGCTTTGCTGGCAGGTTGCTCAGGGCGATGATCGTGGGGATGGTTTCAGTCTCAAACAAGGCAAAATGCACATTGGGTGTGTCGCCTGCGTCATCCCAACCAATCCGACCGCCGCCACAGATCAATCGGCTGGGCGTCGAGACAGCATCTCGATACGCAACGTTGCGGACGTCATCGAGAATATGCACGCCCCAGTTGCCCATTTCGCCGTTTCCGGTGTTCCAATCCCAGTGCCAGTCATAATGAAGGTTGTTACGGAAAATGGGTTGGTCAGCGGCGGGGCCGAGCCACAGATTATAATCGAGCCCTTGAGGAGGACTCAGCGGGGTATCACGGCGACCGATCGAACCTCGAGGCCCGAGCCGATTGGCTTGCACGTATTGGATCGCTCCGAGTGCCTTGTCATCGTGCAAGAACTGACGGGCTTGCATTTGAATGGGGTCGCTGCGCTGCTGAGTTCCCAATTGGACGATCCGCCCATGTTTTTGCGCCGCGGCAACGACTTGACGGCCTTCCCATTGAGAGTGCGATAGCGGCTTTTCGACGTAAACATCTTTGCCCGCCTCGATCGCCCAAACAGCAGCCAGACAGTGCCAGTGGTTGCAGGTCGTGATCGCGACGGCATCAACGTCATCGGAATCCAGCGCGGTGCGGAGATCAGAAACGGCTTTCGCGTTGTATTTCGCAGCAAGCTTCTCGGCACGGCCCTGATCAGGGTCGGCAACCATCACCAATTTCGCACCTGGCGTTTTACCAATCGCACTGGCAATTTGACCACCACGACCACCCGCCCCAAGTAAGGCGATGCGAACCTCTTCGTTGGCGGCGGCCCGCACAACGCCTGGCATCGCCACCGTGCCAACACCAGCAGCCAGGAAGCCAAGAAACTGACGCCGTGCGGTCGAGGGGCACGAAAGCCGAACATCTGTATGGGGATTCGAGTTCATATTCTCAATTTGGGGACAGTGAATCATGTGTGTGAGTTCGTGAATCCTATGATAACTCAATTGGATACGCTGTGTTTATACGCAAGCACGGTTCGTTTATACGCAAGCACGGTTCACGCCGCATTCGGACCTTGCCGATAGACGCTCTGCAAGCGAGGGGAGATCCATTTGGCAGTGGGGCTTGTTGATCCTAGGATTGTTGGCCACGATCATCGTAACTGTCGACATCGCTCGCTGGGCCCGAGAACACTCGACGGCCAGACGAACCTTCACGAGACCTGCGATATGACAGGCCTTCCTGACAACACTGAGTACTATGGTGGAACCACGAAACTTTCGAATATTGATCGTCGAGGATCAGCGACCGCTGCGAATCGTGATGACACGTTTACTGCAAAAGATGGGACACGAGGTCCAAGCGGTAGCAGGCGGCGCGGAAGCGATCAAGTTTTTGGACACCTATCATCCCGAATTGATCTTTTCAGATATTTCAATGCCGGAAATGACAGGTTACGAATTGGTCCGCCAACTCCGGCAACGAGACGACCTAGAAAACACCTACTTCGTGGCGATGACGGGACTCGGTCAACAATCCGATCACGATCAAGCGATTCAATCGGGGTTTAACGAGCACATGGTCAAACCCATCGACATTAACCGCCTGCAGGAGTTGTTCGGTCGACTCTCATAACGCCGGCAATGCTGCCGCAGCGAGCTGCTCTTCCGCGCCCTGACCGGCGGTGCTTGTTCGCTCGCCTCTGGAGTCGCTCGCGCGAGCTTACCGGATAGGTTCAACGGAGATCACTGTAGCCCCGTCGGGTAGCACCATGCCAGGTCGCAGGTCCGCAGCTCCCTCACCGACACGTGCCGAACTCGAACGCGGCTGAGCTGTGCTCGGTGCGTACTGCGTCGTTCCACGGCGGTAGCTGCCCGCCGATGGCAACGTGGAATATCCGCGGTAACCTGATGAATATACGGACGTCGTTGGATAGCCGTAGCGGCTCGATCCATATCTGCCACTGTAGACATTCAATCCATAACCACTGGACCTGTAACCCGTGCCATATACACCGGGCCCATAACCATACCGGGCACCATATCCATATCGGGAACCGTATCCACTGGGGTAGCCGCCAATGCCATACAGGCCAAGTCCATAGGCCCCTGAAGCCGAGCCGCTGGGACCGTAGCCATATCCAAATCCATAATTCGGTAAACTGCCGCCGAGGTAGGCCGACCCCAGATTCCCACCTGAATATCCACCCGGATAGCCACCGGAACCGATCATGCTGCCTCCCGCCAGGCCTTGTGCAATTGTGGTCGAGCCAGCCAAACTAGCTGCGATGATGATCGCGATCGACAAACCGATACGAACTGCTGGAACAAACATGGGATTCAACCTGTGGAGAGAGTAGTGTGCGTGACCGATAAAGCCATTGTAGCACGCGGCATTCCAATCTCTTGATAAGTGTGGGGAATTCGCGCTACCTGCCACCGGGTTACTGCCCGCTCGAAGTCGCATACTGAGCTTTGGTACACTTCCTGCTTACCGATCGAAGTTCCTACTTACCCGTCCCGCGACTCTGGAACTCTGGGCAGCGGACGATGTCGCAATCCCCCGCTTCTTTCCTCATCCCATCGGACTGATATTGATGTCAAAACCACTGTTGAACCAAACTGCAATTGTCACCGGCGGAAGTTCGGGGATTGGCGAGGGTATTGCCAAAGCCATGGCGGCAGCGGGGGCGAATGTCGTCGTTAATTTCGCACATGGGCGGGACGCCGCAGACAGCATCGTGCAATCGATCCGGAGCGATGGGGGAACGGCAATTTCGGTGGGGGCTGATGTGAGCAGCGAGCAGGACGTGCTGGCCATGTTTTCGCAAACCCTCGAAGAATTCCAGTCCATCGATATCCTCATCGCCAATGCCGGCATTCAGCAAGATGCCGGCTTCACCGAGATGACCCTCGATCAATGGAACAAGGTGCTCGGCGTCAATTTGACCGGCCAATTCCTATGCGCTCGCGAAGCAACGAAACAGTTTATCAAGCAGGGTGTTCGAGATGGCGTCTCGTGCGCCGCCGGGAAGATCATTTGCATGAGCAGCGTCCACCAAATAATCCCCTGGGCAGGACATGTGAATTATGCGGCGTCCAAAGGCGGTGTCGACTTGATGATGAAGAGTATTGCTCAAGAGATTGCCGGACACCGAATCCGTGTCAATAGCATCGCACCGGGAGCCATTCAAACTCCGATTAATAAGCCAGCGTGGGACAACAAAGAATCGCTTGACGCGCTGATGACGCTCATCCCGTACGGACGCATCGGTGTTCCCGAGGACATCGCCAAAGCTGCGGTGTGGCTGGCATCGGATGAATCGGACTATGTGCACGGCACCACACTCTATGTCGACGGCGGTATGACACTGTACCCTGGTTTCGCTGACAATGGTTAAGCGGCGCGTGAACATGTTGCGCTCCATCCCGGTGCATCATGGGTAACCCCCGCATGCTGGCTGTGAACGGTCGGGCTCGTTCGCTGAGGTCGTAGCCATCTCAGGAGCGAGCACGCCCGATCCTCATTGAGAGCGATACGCCCGGGCTGCTTGCGAGATGATCTCCAAGGCCTCATTCACGCGATCGAAGTGCGTGCGGACGGACAAAATAGCCAACCGCAGGAAGATGCTGCCACCGATCCGGGTGCTCGATAAGAGCACACGCTGAGTGAGATTGATCCTGTTCAAAAAGTCGAGTTGGACGTCGTCATCGCGGCCGCGAAGCCGAAACACGACGACGCTTAAATCAGGAGACCACGGCACCTCGAAACACTCGTCTGTGGCGAGCCGCTCAAACGCGATGGTGGCGAGGTCGAGTTTCTCATTGATTTGCTCGGCGAACGCGTTGACACCATGCAGGTGAAGGGGGAGCCATAACCGTAACCCCCGAAAGGGCCGCGTGAGTTCGGGCGAGAGCTCATCAAAGTCGGGAAGACCGGCAGTGATGTCGAGATCGCTTGCGCCGTAAATGTCGTGCATATAGTCGGCAGGTTCGGAGAATGTGCGACGCAGCAACTCCCGCGAGCGTACGACAACTGCACCGGTTCCAAATGGTAGAAATAGCGTTTTATGCGGATCAATCGTGATCGAATCGGCCCGTTCGATCCCAGTCAGGCGTCGCCGCCCTCGCTCGGTCAACTGGAATAGGCCACCGTAGGCACCATCAACATGAAACCACACCTGGAACTGACGGGCGATCCCCGCGATTTCACGAAGTGGGTCAATGGTGCCTGAGTTCGTTGTTCCCGCTGTGGCACAAATGCACACCGGGATTAAACCGGCGTCGCGGTCGGCGGTAAGGCAATCCTTGAGATGCTCAGTGTCCAACTGCAATGCCGAGTCCGACCTGATCACGCGAATATGATCTCGCGAGATACCAGCGGTGCGGGCTGCCTTGGCAAGCGACCCGTGCCCCTGATCGCCGATGTAGAGGGTTGCCCGATCAACCTGTCCATCAGCATGCACCGTACGAGCGGTCGTTAACGCGATCAGGTTCGCCATCGAACCACCGCTGGTCAGCAGTGCCTGTGACTCAGCGGGAAACCCAAATAAATCACAGATCCAACGCAGCACGCTCTCCTCCAACGCTACGAGCGCCGGCGCGGTTTTTACTTTGCCGGTATAACGATTTAAGCCGCACGCGAGAAACTCCGCTAATGCCGAGGTGAATATTCCACCGGAGGGAATGTATGCCATGTAGCCTGGTCCCGCGGACTGGTAGCTCGGGTCGACCGCGGCTCGGACGATCTTCAATAGATCATCAAGCTCTCGCGGGCCTTCAGCCGGCGGCCGCGACACATCTTTTAAGCATCCGGCACTGAGATCACCTCCCGATGCGGGGCAGCGATGGTTCCCCTCAGTCATTTCGATCAACAGATCAAGCACACGCTGAGTTGCCAATCGCATCTGCTCGCCGCTCAGTTCCAAAGGGTTTGTTCGGGGGCGCGTCATGTTGCCTAAGGAGCAGCTGATTGAGACAGGAGTCGGTTCATCGGTTAGCGATCGGTACGATCGTGGCCACGAGCTTGCAAATAACATGTATTCGCAAACTCAGACAGACAGAACAGTGATTTGGTGGCGTGCCGCCTCCTAATTGATCTGGTGATCGATTTGCGTGGGTTGCTAGGGTACGCCGGAATCCCGTGCTTGCCCGGCAAAGTTGCGTGCGGCAGCGTAGAATGACTCCCCGCGACTGGTACGATGCCCTCATGGCCAATCCACTTTCCGATTTGGTAGCGCCGCGTTTTCTGATCTCTCGCATGAGCGCGATCGGCGACGCGATTTTGACACTTCCGGTCGCATGTTGTTTGCGAGACTATTTTCCGGACGCGTACATTGGATGGGTGGTCGAGTCCAAAGCGGCCCCCATGGTACGTGGCCATCAGGCACTTGATGCGGTGATCGAGCTCCAGCGTGGTTGGTTTACTTCTCCCCGAGGGGTGAGTGAGACGCGTGCGACTCTCCGAGACCACCAATTTGAGATCGCGATTGATTGTCAAGGAAACACCAAGTCGGCCTTGGCCGGCAAATTGTCAGGGGCAAGTCGGCGCATTGGATTCTCTGGCAAACACGCTGGCGAACTAAGTCGCTTTCTCAACAATGAAAGAATTACCCCGGTATTTCATCATATCACCGACCGCTCGCTGGAGTTGCTCACCGCGCTCG
>NZ_SJPU01000002.1:558755-566255 GCF_007860105.1 Allorhodopirellula heiligendammensis | reverse complement strand
CACCCGCAGACGTTATCGGCGACCTCGAAACCAAATCGCCAATTCCGCCCAGGAAAAGGGAACAGAGCGAAAGGAGAGAGAGGCAGCACTTCAGCGAGGTGCGGTTATTTGATACCTGCAAATCCCCCACGCTACGAGAGTTATCTCGCGCGAGCATTTGCCTCAACCAGCCCATGCTTGGCGAGGAATGCTACGCCACCAAGCAACCGGTCGCGGTTCGTCCCCTCACTCGACCCTCCAATTCGGGACCGGACAGCTTTGTTTCCGTCCGGACAACTTGGTTCCCGTCCAAAAAAATGCCAGCTGGAAAATTTCCAAATTTTTTTTCCTGGGGGTGTCGATGGTACGAATCGTCAAACGACCACTGATGATTCAGAGCTGGACACACTTACGAAAGTCTGAGCCGCAGCCAGTTAGCGCCAACTAACGCACGCGGAATGCGCTAGCTAGCACGCGTTTCATCAAAACAAGAGAAATATGAATGTTTGCAAAACCACAAAAGGAACACCAATGGCTCGGCCAACTTCTGGGCGATTGGACGTTTGAGCACAATTGCCAGATGCCAGACGGCAGCCACACGAACACCCCCGGAACCATGACTTGTCGATCGCTTGGCGGGCTGTGGCTGATCTGTGAAAGCAGTGGCACGTCTGCCGACGGTGACACTTGGTCGTCAATCATGACGCTGGGTTTCGATCCCCACCAGGAACAATATGTCGGCACATTTATCGGTTCGATGATGGCAAACATCTGGCCGTATCAGGGCGTGTTGGACGAGTCAGGAAAACGATTGCCACTGGAATCGCAGGGGCCCAAATTCGATGGCAGCGGAGTTGGCAAATATCGCGACACGATCGAGATCGTCGACGCCGATACCTGGCTGTTTCTCAGCGAACTTCAATCCGACGATGGCCAGTGGGTGCAATTCATGACCGGGAAACATTGCCGCAAGACCAACTAAGGACAAAAGATGAAATTCGTTTGCATGGGATTCATTTCCGAATCAAAACTGCAGTCCTTGTCCGCCGAAGAAGGCCAGCGAATGATGGACCGTTGTTTCGCCTACGACGACGAACTGCGTCGCGGCGGTCACTTTCTTGGAGGCGAAGCTCTCCAGTCCACAATGAACGCGGTGACGCTGCGCACGAAAAACGGTTCAGTCGACGTGACCGATGGTCCATACGCCGAGACCAAAGAAATGCTCGGCGGGATTCTGCTGCTCGAAGCTCGCGACATGGATCATGCCGTCGCATTGATGTCGCAACATCCCGGCGTGAAAATGGGGCCATTCGAGATTCGCCCTGCAGACGAACAAGTCAACGCTCTTATCGCCACGCGTGACGAGGCGGTGCGGGCTGAAACACCGCAGCGGGACGAAACCATTCATTCCAAAGCGACTCTGCAAGAGGCTTTGATGTTCAGCTTCGACTGGATCAAACCGCTAGCGGACGATCTGGCCGATGTACCGATGACATCGCCGACCCCCACGCCCGGCAACCACCCGCTCTGGATCATGGGGCATTTGACCTATTCGAATGCCGGACTGCTGGCAATGATCAGCGGGAACGCCAGTCCCTACGAAAACTGGTCGGACATCTTCGCTGGCGGAACACTGCCGCTTTCGGATGTCGCGAACTATCCCTCCTACACGGAGGTCGTCGATGCCTTTGATGTCACGCATCGTTCAACGCTGAGGCTACTAAAACAAATAGC
The DNA here is from genome assembly GCF_007860105.1 of Allorhodopirellula heiligendammensis. Taxonomy (NCBI): domain Bacteria; kingdom Pseudomonadati; phylum Planctomycetota; class Planctomycetia; order Pirellulales; family Pirellulaceae; genus Allorhodopirellula; species Allorhodopirellula heiligendammensis. The sequence goes on along the minus strand of NZ_SJPU01000002.1, from coordinate 564,542 downwards.
CGACTCGCGATTGGCCGACCGACCGATCGCGGTCCCAGATGCCCTGCGTGATGATCCATCCTTCCAAACCATTGGTAAGGTGTTTCTGTTTATCGCCATGCACGCGATGTCGCATCGCGGTCAGTTGGCCGACGCTCGACAAGCGGCGGGAAGAAAGCCGTTTGCGTGAATTCGCTGGTCAAAGGCAAAAGACAACCATGAAACCTGCCAAGAACACGATCTGCATGCAGTACGATCGCGACGCCGTAAAGGCTACGAAGCTCTACGCTGAGACGTTTCCAGACCATCGGGTTGGCGCGATGCAGCGGGGGCGGCAACCATCGGCAGGATAGCGACGAAATCCGCAGAAATCTATTCACAGTACTGCCGACGGGGCGTTTCAAGATACCGATCGCCATCTTCATCCCGAGTCAGCAGTAACGCGTCAATGGTCAGGCCAGGAATTTCGCTCGCAAATTCCTGCTTCATATCAACGACAAACGCATCAATCTGCTCCCTGCTTTGCTTCTTCTGCGAGAGGTATAACGGATTGCCAGTCTAGTTGAAAGAAATGCTAGTAGGCACCACCGTCACGATGTTCACGTATGACGATTCGGTCTATTGGGTGGAGACGAACAAAGGTGTCTGGCAACAAATTGGAGAGTTGAGAGGACTGCGTGGGCATCCGATAACGATGTGTCGCGACCGCGGGAACGCTGTGCCTCTGTAGATCAACGCGTCGAGCGATGGATTCTATCCCGTATTGCTCACCATAGGGGCAACCGCGCGACTTTGATCAAGACAGCCGCCTATTTTTGTGGTCCAGCAGTGCTATTGTGAAGCATCTGATCCAATTTCGATATCTGGAAATTGACCAGCTCAACGACCGAGACTTTTCCTCCGAGAAAACCGTGCGTTCAGTCATGCAAGCGGCCAATTTGACACCCAATTGGCCCGGGCTCTTTAGGCCGCAGGTCCTACCACTTTACCCGCGAGGCGCCGCCAGGCGACTGGCTGATCTGCATGAACGCCACAGAATTCTAAAAGATTTGATCGAGTCGAAATAGAGGCAGCAGCCCGCCGCTGAAACGCAGGACGAGAGACAACAACCCGATGGGCACCAGGAAGCAAGGACGCCCTGGCACCGCGCGGTCAAGAAAAAACCTGCCAAAACTGGATTTTTCCGGGGTCGATGGACGCACGAAAATACACCCCAGAGGATTCGAACCTCTAACCTTCGGTTCCGTAGACTCGATTTTTCGTACCCGTAAATCACACTTTCGCAAGGGTTTACGCAGGTTATCGTCTAAATTGACTGCTTGCAATCACTTGCTGTTTGATGCAGTAAAACGCAGGGCTTTCGGGAATCGGGGTTTTGCAAACGGGATTTTTCCCGATAACTCAGGAGTGAGTATTCGACAGACGATGCGCCATGGTCAACGTGGGGCGGCTGACCCGATCTCAAACAAATTCACGCGAGCGCATTCTTGATCAATTTGTTGGGTCAGGAAAATGCCGCTGTGGGTGCCCAAGCTATCCGGCGCTCCTGCTTCAAGATCGACATCTCCAAACAAGGCTGCGAGACTGTCGAAGAATACCTCAAAAAAAAAGTGCACTCAGAACTCAGCCGTTGTATTGCGCTACGGGGCAGCCGATCGCTCACTCAATCCGCCCGGGCCAACGCCCGTCACGACCGCCGCCGACGACTTGGCGAGCAAACGTCCTGTCCAACGCCTAGGCTTTTTGGACTAAGCGCTCTCGGTGATGATTTCTAGAAGCCTCCGATAGCCGGTTGGCCTGATAGACGTGAGGGGCGTCCTCCGCTTCGGACGATCCACGAATCTGACCTGCCGCGTGATGGTGGTTCTCCTCGCCCAGTTTCGGTGTCATCGATCTCAACGTTGCCAGAGCCCCACAGCCTTTACATGCCCCCGGGAAGCTCTCTCAATCGACTAAGTGAGGCATATCCGTCCGTTCCCTGGGCCATGTCGCAGCACCATGTTGACGAGACGGCTCTGTCCTTGCACCAACCTCATCCATGGGCCAAGGAAGGTCTCGAGATCGCTAGCTGCGAAAACGACTCATGGTGTGGGTTCTTGCGACCCAAGACCGACGTTGTCGGTTGGTGGTGGTTGTGGCCGGAAACGGTTCAGTTGGTTCAGTGGTGGAAAGCTGATCTTGAGCGACGACTCAAGCGACCACTGAAGTCTTCCGAGCGAATGCTGCTGACGAGCACCGGTAGCAACCTCTACCGCGATTCATCCCGCAACGCCCAGTCCTCGTTCTCGAATAAATGGAGTCGATTGTGCTCTCGGGTTAACAAAGCTGAGGGGAAAAACGCAGTACCCGGGCTCCCCTTCGGCACGCTCAGAGACCAGATGAGCAATTGGCTGGGCGGCGATCAGAACCGTGCCGTTCTCGCCAGCGTTGCACTGGCCCACGGGATTCCCCACAAAGGCGACAAGCTGCTCTTCAAACATTATTCAAATCGCCCCTGGGCTCATCTGTTCGAAGCCCAGAAAGAATACCGCCAGTTACTTCAGCCGATCTTTGACGGGGTTCCTGACCCACTCGCAACTCACGATCCGCTCGCAGGCTAGAGCGTTGGGCTTTGGGAACCCGACTCCGCCGTTTTGGTGAGCGCGAGTGCAGTTCCGCGGGCATGTTCTTGTCCTGTCCGTGCCCGGCGGAAATCACCAGAAACGTCCTGAGGATACTGTCAGCGGATCCCATGCCTGGCCTCAGAGGTTGACTCCAATGGATCTGGGTTTCTTGATGCGGGTCTGTTTCTTTAGCTGCCGCACTTATTCAGTTGACACTGAAGGACCATTGGGTAACATGGGCCCCTGAGGGCCTTCGAGCTTCGGAGGCCTTTGGTGTTTTAACAACTCTAGACAGTCGCGAGCCGCGACGGGAACGAAAGTGCGATGAGCAAGAAAGAACCAACCGCGAAGTTAGAAGGCAAAGGCACGACGAAACAACTCAAAATTTTACTCTCGATCAATGAACACGCAGTCGTGACAGCGGCAGCCAACATGCAGGGCATGCAGGTCGGTGACTACATGAAGCGAGCCGTGATTGATCAGGCCAAGATTGACGCGAAAAAAATGAACGCGATCATTGACGCTCTTTAAAATCCGGATTTTAAAAAGAGGTTCGTAAGAACAATGTTAAATGACGCTGAGCCAGGAACGCCGAAAGCTCCAGTCCATTCACCTTAGTCCGTTAGGAAAGTTCAATCGCCATGCCGGAGTATCAGAAGAAGCCCGCCCACACACCCCGCGTGGCGGAGCACGAGGACGCCCTCGGTGAGTCCTGTGGCAAACACGAGTCCGACTACGCCCGGGAAGCCAAGTACCTCGCAGCCGTTCAAGATGTGAAAGCACTTGGACGTCGTCCCGTGGACTGGATGAAGAGGGAATTGCTTGCGGGGGCTGCGGGCGATGATCGCCGGAACTGGGCTCAACGGAAGGTTCTGAAAAACGATCCCTCATTTTTGCTCCAATCGTACGATCGAATGTCGGGAAAGGACCACAAATCCACCGTTCGCGAAGCACGAGTCTTCGACTATCTCAGCCGCTGTCATCTGCTCGCGATGCACGCGACCACCGAAGAGGGTACGACTGAATACAAGGCGGCAGCGAGGGCGACGGTCTGCACAACGAGCCTTTATCAAACGTCCACTCAAATACCCCACACGTACCGATTTGTCCGCAATAGCAACGTGTGCATAAATCCATGGGTTTGCCCTCACTGCTACGCACGAAAGATGGAAGAGGCCTTCCAAGACTCAGCGTGCCGCCTGGAGGAGCAGCGACCGAGATACATTGCTCTTCTGTCGCAAACGTGCAGCATCGCGCTCGCTGATGAGGATCTGTGCAAATCAGAGCGTGCAGCGATGAGATCATCCCTCCATTCAACAGCAGAGATGCTGGGCGGAACCGGCGGATTATGGACGGTTCAGCTGGGGCCAGTTCTGGAGCAAAAACAATTTTGGGCGGCGAACGAAGCGTGCTACGAGAATGCGGAGGAGCTTGCCCTGCGTGTCGCGGTAATGGCATATATCCCCAATTCCCTCGCCTCGCTTACGAAGTTAAAGCAGTTTTGCGTGGGAAATTACGTCGCTCCCCCTGGCGTCTACATCGACTTGGTTGAAGCCGGGCAAGTCGGGGGACTCCGGGCTGTCATGGTCAAGTGCCGAAACTCAAGCGAGCCGACGGTAAAGTTAAAGAATAACCCCCATGGCCTGTTCCACTGGCCAACGATGACCCTCTGCTCGCCGCAGCAGTGGCACACCCGATTTCACATGACTCATTCCCAGAAGTCAGTGCGGAAGTGGGGGGATTGGTGTCGGAAGCGAACGGCACGCCCTCGCGTCAAGCCTCGTTCAAGACCCCAACAAAGGCGAGAGCGACTGCTCGAAGCGGCGGGGTCCATCCTGGCCACGTCCGGCTATCCCGCAGTGCCAATTCCCGGGAGAACCATCCTGCGAAAGCTGCTTGATGATGCAGGTATCAAGGCGAGCGAACGCGACGTCCGCTGGCTCATCGCTCAAAACTTTCAGGCGGGGAGCCTATCGTGATCTACAACCTTCGAACAACCCACGTGCCATTTCTCGACAAACTGCTCGGCGGTGGCACCGCCCCGACTGGCGTCTACGGCATTTTAGGCCCAACTGGCATCGGGAAAACACATCTCGCGAGCATGATCGCATGCAATGGGGCTACCCGCGGCTCAGCTTTCCAGGACCGGTGCCACTGCTCCTTTCCCTGGGTGTTGCTCGATATCGAGACGGATTTTTGCATGCTGAAGCAGCGGGTCGTGTCGCATAGTGCAAAAGTCGCACGAGATAACTTCGGCTGCCCGTCTGATTGCATCCAACCCTACGAGCAGGCAAGACACTCAGAGTTACCACGTCACCAAGGCCAGCTTGTTTCCGAAATTGACCGTTGTAGGCATGCGCTCGAAGTGCTGTCGCGTCAGCTGCATCCGATATGCAGCGAAGACCTATATGAAAACCGTCCTAACGGTCGCAATTGTAAATTCACGGACTTTCCTGAGTGGATTGCCGCGAGTGTCGGTAGATTCAGCGCAGTGAAGCCGCTCGGCGGCATTGTCATTGACGGTGTGTGCAACGTCTGGAATTATTCATCGGAATCAAGCTCAAAGTCAGAGCGAGAGTTTATTCAAGACTTCGTCGACAAATTTTGTCGTGAGTTATCCATCCGAGAACGATGTCCGGTCTGGATCACCCATCAAGTTAGCGGCACCGCCTGTCGTGCCTCACCGTTGGCCAGTCTCTCGCATCATCACTCGGCCCGATGCAAGTCCTTCGCACGCACGCTCGATGCTTGCTTCGTTCTTGGCTCCCCTTCTAACGAGAGTATGTTCGCAATTCAGTGCACCAAGAGTAACTCAGGTTCCGCAAAACTAGATCGACTGGTCCTCAAGCACGACAGAAATTTCGCCACCATCGTCGAAGTCGACGGCTACGATGAAGACAAATACCATCAGACTTGGAAGCAGCGTCCTACAGGCAACTCGTTGCTTACCCAGGGCCAGCTGGAATCTCTTGATGAAATGCTAGAGCAACTTCGAGAAGCATAGCGTGCAGAACAGGTGAGTGGTTCACAGCACCGTTGTGTAGTTCCACTCGGGAATCGCTTGATTGTGGACAATTTGGGCTCATCCGACTAAAGCGTACTTTTTCTGATGGAGCGAATAAAGCAGTAGTTCGAAGTATTCGCGATCACGAATGCCGTAGGATTGTCGTTGGAGCGTCTTGATTTTGTTATTGGTGCCCTCCAT